>CALHUZ010000048.1 GCA_938039305.1 uncultured Saprospiraceae bacterium | reverse complement strand
AAGCAAATGGCAGAGGCCTCTAAAGCCGAAGGATATGAATACTTAGTGATCACTGATCATTCGAAGTCTGCGTTCTATGCAGATGGTCTTAAGGAACCAGAGGTCTTTAGACAAATGGCAGAGGTCGATGAGTTAAACAAGTCAATGGATGGATTCAGGATATTTAAAGGAATCGAAAGTGACATACTATCTGATGGACGGTTGGACTATGATGATGAGGTGCTTGGACAGTTTGAAGTTATCATAGCTTCGGTTCATTCTAACCTTAAGATGGATGTTGTTAAAGCTACTGATCGCATTATTAAAGCAGTGATGAATCCTTACACTAGGATACTTGGACATCCTACTGGTCGCTTGTTACTTTCCAGAGAAGGATATCCATTAGATCATAAAGCTGTGATAGATGCATGTGCTGCTAACGATGTGGTGATAGAGCTTAATGCTAATCCTTATAGACTTGATATGGACTGGAGTTGGATCCCATATGCAGTTGAGAAAGGGGTGATGATATCAATAAATCCAGATGCGCACAATATAAATGGCATATCTGACATTAAATATGGAGTAAGCGCAGCACGAAAGGCTCTGCTTCGACCAGCCGAATGTCTCAATGCCCTCACCTTGGGTGACTTTAGCGATTGGGTAGAACATAAAACTTAGATGTTAATCGCTTGTTAATCGAGTACATACACACAAAAATCATAATACATTACATTACATTTGTCTCAACAATCATTTGTTAATCTATAAATAATCATAATGAAGTTTTTAAAATCATTTCTTTTTGTAGCAGTAGTTGGTTTACTAGCTGTTGCTTGTAAGAACACAGGAGCTGATGCTGCACAAGCAGTACCTGCATCTGTAACACCTGCTACTACAGCAGCACCTGCTGCGGCTCCAGCTGCGGCTTTACCTGTTGGACCTTTGACAACAATCTCATACAATGAGACTGAATTTGACTTTGGTGAAATAGAAGAAGGTGAAAAGATCACTCATGAGTTCTCATTTAAGAACACAGGTAGTGAGCCTTTAGTAATATCTAAGGCAGTTGGATCATGTGGTTGTACTGTTCCTGATTGGCCAAGAGAGCCTATCGCTGCTGGCGAAAGTGCTGTTATCAAGGTTCAGTATGATTCAAGAGGAAAAGGAAAGACTCGTGCTGAAGGTGGAAAAGCAGAGAACAAGCGTGTGACTATCACAGCTAATACTGATCCTGCTAACACATACTTAGCTATAAAAGGTAAGGTGTATAAGCCGGACGCTCCAGCAAGCTAATTGCAGCGTAATTAAAGTTTTAAAAGGTGATCGGACTTCGTGTTCGATCACCTTTTTTTATTGAGATAGTATTGCTCATGTTCCTATATGTCTGATGCTGTTAGACGAAAGATTAATCCAAAGTTTCTTTTCTTCTTTAGTCTCTAATCGATTTGGGCTTAAAGGCTATGGCCACGAGGCTTAACTGTTTAAAAACCAAGCTAAAGCATGGTTTTATAAGCATAGTAAAATCAAATAAGATTCATTTGGGTTCAATATTCTGAACTCAAGATGTAAGAGTACATCTCTGGCCGAACTATTATACGTTAACAACTAGGGATTCTGATCCAAAAGAAATCTAAATCAAAACTTCGCCATAACAGGAGTATACTCTTCGTATTATGGATGTCATGGAATATACACGTGACCTAAGTATTTAAGATCTAAAGCACATAAGTACCAAGAAATGTAATTTGGTTACTTAGCTTCCTTGTTAAGGCTTTCCGTCATTTCTGAAGAGATAGCTGTACGCAGAATCTCTAAAAATCCTTTTTGACTGATCTGTAGTGTCACCACTTGATCATCGATTTTAGTTATGGTTCCTATGATTCCCGAAGTCGTAACGATCTTCTTTCCTTTCTCAAGGCTTTCTTCAAATGACTTCTGTACCTTTTGCTTTTTCGCCTGAGGTCTAATGAAGAACATATAAAGAACAAGTATCAAAAGAGCTGGAAAGATGAACTGTGTCAACTGTGCTAATGGATCTGCTTGTAGGATCATGAAAGCTTATTTTTATCTTAGCGACAAACATAGTCAAAAAAGCATTTATTGAAACGGATATATCTGATAGGTTACATGGGATCTGGAAAGTCTTCGGTTTGTAAGGCCCTTGCGAGGTCTTTAGAGTGGAGAGCTGTGGACATGGATTCGCTAATAGAAGAGAGAAGTGGACATGCGGTTTCTGGCATATTTAAGCATTTTGGAGAAGAAGAGTTTAGGAAGCTCGAAACAAGTGTGCTTTATCATTTAAAGGATGAGGAGCAAGTTGTTATAGCTACAGGAGGAGGTGCGCCGTGTTTCAATGATAACATAGAATCAATGCTTAATGCTGGTTCAGTATTTTATCTCAAAGTAGATGTCGATCATTTGATAGAACGAATCTTTAACGATAGCTCAGTGAGGCCTATCGTTCATGAAAAATCTAAAGTTGAGCTTCGAGCCTTTATCGAGAATCACTTGAATGAAAGAGAGCCGTATTATCGATCAGCTCATTATGTTATCGATGCGAATCAAGGGATAGATAAAATAGTCGAAGAGATAAAACCCCATTTAGACATCTGATCTAATTAGTCTATAATTTTTTCAATCTCTTTTTCAGTTGCTCTTAGCTTCGCCTGACAACCTTCTAATAGCTCTCGAGCTTTCTTCACTTTGTCTTGAAGCCCATCAATACTTATATCGCCACTATTGATCGCTTCGATAATCTCTTGAAGCTCTGCGTAACTTTTATCGTATGAGAATTTTGCTTTAGCCATGTTTCTAATTTATGAGACGATGCTTTCTACTGATCCATCTAAAAGTTGGATACTGATCTTATCATCTTTTTTTATTGTTTTTACGGACTGCACCAACTTGCCTTTCTTTTTAATATAGCTATATCCTTTCTTCATGATCAGTGCTGGGTCATGAGCATCGAGCATAAGAGATAGCCTTTCATGTTGGTGACTCATTTCTGTCAGGTAGGTTTTGACAGAAGTTGCCATTAATTGTTGGCTGAGTTCTAGGTTATTTTTGGCATCAGCTAACTGTGATTTCACAAGCATATTAATGCGCTCTTTTGCAGCACTCAGTTGTATTTCGTTACTTCTCAATAAAGCAGTGGAAGCCCTGTGTATGCTGGCCATAGTCTGCTCTATGCGAGCTTCATAATTCATGTTTCGATCGATGATATAATCAGCCACAGCTGTCGGCGTCTTTAGAGAAAGACATGAGATGAGATCTGCAACAGTACTATCTATATCATGTCCGATACCGATGATAAAAGGTATCTGTGATAAGGCTATTTGTTCTGCTATTTTATAATTGTCATAACCTGACAAATCTAACTTAGAGCCACCACCTCTGATGATACAGACTACGTCGTATTTAGTCTTTGAGGCCTTTATAGATTCTATATGTGCTACAGTGTCTCTTTCTACATTAACGCCTTGAACAACTCCATCATAAAGATCAATCTTGAATGTGTATCCATAACCATTATTCAATAATTGATTCTTGAAGTCTTGATATCCAGCAGCATTAGATGATGAGATGACTGCTATTTTTTGAATTACGGAGGGCACTATCTCTCCTTTGTTGAGGTCCATCAAGCCTTCTTCCTCAAGTCTATTGATGATCTCTTGGCGCTTGAGTTCTAACTTTCCAAAAGTGAATTTAGGATCTATATCTTCTATGATGAGCTTGAGCCCATAGCGCTCATGAAAGTCAACCTTACACTTAAGTCTAACTTGAGTGCCTTCTTCTAAAAGGTCATGAATAAGCTCTCCGTGCTTCTTTTTTATAAATTGGAATTGCCGATACCAGATGGCACCACTGAGCTGTGCTACGACAGCTTCTCCTTCTTCATCTTTCTCTATAAGTTCGATGTATTGATTGCCTCTACTATCTCTGATTTGAGCGATCTCTGCTTCGATCCATAGAGGTTCCCTAAAATTAAGCGCAACAACCCGTCGTACATATTCATTAAGTTGGAATAGACTGTATGATTCCAATAGACGGATGTTTTATAAAATGATCAATCTCGTATGTCTTTGGCTGTTTAAGCCAAGACTTCCTTCACGATGTCAGCTGCTTCTTGTAGTAAGATGGCAGAGCGAACTTCAAGACCACTCTTGTCGATCAGTTCTTTGGCGATCTCAGCATTAGTGCCCTGTAACCTTACAATGATAGGAACATTGATATTGCCTATGTTCTTATATGCATCTACTACACCTTGAGCCACTCGGTCACATCTTACGATACCACCAAATATGTTGATCAGGATGGCTTTTACTTCTGGATCCCTAAGTATCATTCTAAAAGCTGCTTCCACTCGAGCTGCATCAGCTGTTCCTCCTACATCGAGGAAATTAGCAGGAGAGCCTCCACTTAGTTTGATAATATCCATCGTTGCCATAGCAAGCCCAGCACCATTGACCATGCAACCTACATTTCCGTCAAGGTTAACATAGTTAAGACCAACTTCTTTAGCTTCTACTTCTACTGGATCCTCTTCAGTGATATCTCTAAGAGCCTCTAAATCTTTATGTCTAAACAGTGCGTTCTCATCTAAAGACATTTTAGTGTCAACCGCAATGATCTCATCATTAGCTGACTTCAGACATGGGTTAATCTCAAACAATGAAGCATCAGATCCTACAAATGCTTTATATAGATTGCTTATGAACTTAGTCATATCCTTAAATGCAGCACCACTCAAGCCAAGATTGAAAGCGATCTTTCTGGCCTGGTATCCTTGCATGCCCAAAGTAGGGTCGATGTGTTCTTTATGTACGAGATGAGGTGTCTGCTCAGCCACTTCCTCTATATTCATACCACCTTCTGTGCTATATATGATCACGTTCTGGTGACGCTCTCTGTCTAACATGACGGATACGTAGAACTCTTTACATGCATCAAAGTCTGGTGCATAAGAGTCTTCAGCTATTAAGATCTTGCTCACTAACTTTCCCGGTCCTTCAAGACCTCCTGCAGTTTGTGGCGTCTTTAGCATCATGCCTAAGATATTGCCAGCGTGCTCCTTAAGCTCATCTAAGCTTTTAGCGAGCTTTACTCCACCTCCTTTTCCTCGGCCTCCTGCATGTATCTGCGCCTTCACGACGACTACATTATTACCACTTGCTGCAGTTACTTCTTCATAAGCTTTGATAGCTTCTTCTAAAGTCTCTGCGACTTTTCCTTTTTGGATTTTAACGCCGTATGATGCGAGTATTTCTTTTCCTTGATATTCGTGAAGATTCATATGTCAGTATTGTGAAAAATATGTCTGCAAATGTATGGTTTTATATCAGAAACCTCGAAGTCTGATGGGCATTGAAAATATTAGTTTACCTCGATGGACCTTCTTTAAAGAAATATGACAATAAATTACCATATAATCCTTTAGAATAGTTTTAATAAGATTATTTTTGTAGCCATCGAATTAAGAATTTAGATAAGAATCATAAAGTATAGAAATGAAAGTAACAGTAGTAGGAGCGGGAAATGTAGGTGCAACCGTTGCAAATGTATTAGCACATAAAGACATTGTTGATGAGATCGTATTGCTTGATCTTAAAGGAGATATGGCAAGAGGAAAGACACTTGACACTTGGCAACAAGCTCCGATTGATTACTACAGCACGAAGCTTACCGGTACTGATAACTATAAGGACACAGCTAAGTCTGATATCGTAGTTATAACCGCAGGTATACCAAGAAAGCCCGGAATGAGTCGTGATGACTTAATTTCTACTAATGCTAAGATTGTTACTTCAGTCACAGCATCTATCCTTAAGAAGTCAAAGAACCCAATCATCATCATCGTTTCTAATCCATTGGACGTGATGACATACGCAGCTCATATTTCATCTAAGCTTGATCGCAAGAGAGTTTTTGGTATGGCTGGTATCTTAGATACAGCACGTTATAGAGCGTTCTTAGCAACAGAGATTGGTGTTTCGCCAAAAGATATTCAAGCGCTATTGATGGGAGGTCATGGAGATACTATGGTTCCTCTTCCTAGGTATACAACTGTGGCTGGTATCCCTGTCACAGAATTAGTTGAAAAGGATAAACTAAATGCTATCGTAGAGAGAACGAAGAAAGGTGGGGGAGAGTTAGTTAAGTTGATGGGCACTTCTGCATGGTATGCACCAGGAGCGGCGGCTGCTCAGATGGTAGAGGCAATTGTAAAAAATGAGAATCGTATCTTCCCATGTTGCGTAAATCTCAAGGGAGAGTATGGCTTGAAAGATGTTTATTTAGGAGTTCCGGTGACATTGAATCGTAGTGGAATCGGGAAAATACTTGAAGTCAACCTGAACAAAAGAGAAGAGAAGTTACTTCATAAGTCAGCAGGTCACGTAAAAGAAGTCATGAAGACTTTTGACAAGATGAGAAAGAAAGCTTAATTCACCTGATTTAGCATATGAACAGATGCTAAGTCTCATGTTTGCGATATATGACTTATTCGATCCAGGATACTATGGATAAGATGATCACGGCTAGTGGACAATCTGTGGGAAGTCTTAGTAAGCAACAGCCTTTGATGATTGGCTTTTTGCGTCATTTTGGTTGTATCTTTTGTATGGAGGCGATGAAGGATATTGCCTTGGTACGGGAAGAGATCGAGAAGCGCAATGTAAAGATCATATTGGTACACATGTCGGAACCGGAAGTGGCAGAAGGGTATTTTAAGGATTACAATCTCATAGGTATAGATCATGTCAGTGATCCTGAATGCAAATTCTACGAAGATTTTGGTTTAGTTAAGGGCAAGATGTCACAGTTATTCGGTTTAAAGGTATGGCTTAGAACAGCTCAATTAGCTGCTAAAGACATCACTCAGTTAAAGCGTAACCAAGTAGGTGATGGTCTTCAGATGCCGGGAGTATTTGTAGTTAAGGACGGTGAGGTCAGCGTAAAGTATGTTCATAGAAGTGCTTCTGATCGTCCGGATTATGATGATCTAACAAGTTGCTGTAAGATTTCTTAACAAGATGATAAGTCTAACCGAGGCACTTTCGTCAAATGTAGATTCGTTATTGCAATAAGATATCCGATATGCAAATACTAAGATTTTTCTCACTAATCTGTTTTATAAGTTATGTAAGCCTGGCCAATGGTCAGACTATCTCTTTTTATGCAGACGCCATGATTAATGCTGATAATCCTGAACATAGGAGTTATGCAGCACAACAGTTCAAAGAATTATTTGATGAGGATGTAAGGTCAGAAGGTGCTTTTGACAAGTCTTATACTGACTTGCCTTGGATCAGCATTCAATATGCTGAAGATCGTACATTTAGAACGATCACTTGGCAAGTAAAGCTTGACGAAGGCAAATATGAATATGCAGGTTATCTACAGACTGATTCTAATACCACCTACGAGATAGGGAGTCTTGGAAAAAGAAAAAGTTATGACTCCAATGATATCTTGCCTATCGAAAACTGGGAGGGTGGTCTTATTTATAAAATTTTAAAAACGTCAGAAGGAGGAAACCAATATTTCGCTCTGACGTACCGTATAAAAGATCAGTTCACTAAAGTGAAGACATTAGAACCCTTGAATTTTGCTGGCGAACAAGTGACTATAGGGAAGGTTGGTCTTTTTACGAACCCTTCGGATAGGACAGCGTTAACTGCACGAATAGCCATGATCTATAGTGCAGATAGCAACGCAAGTGTCAAGTATGAAGAAGAGGCTAGTCGATGGGTCTTTGATAATCTCATTATGGTTCAGGGACGCATACCTGGTCAAGGACCGACTAAAGTGCCAGATGGTAGTTATAAAGGGTATGATTGGAAAGATGGGAAATGGCACTATGTGGATAAGCTCTTTACCCAGATAAATGATGGTGCACTTGATCCAGCTCAAAAGAAGAAGATGGATAATCGATTGTTCAAAGGGAAAGGGTAGCGCTCTAAATTATAATTTAGGCGTCCTTCAAATTAGAAATTCCTAACTGTACCATGTTGTTCTTTAGGTCTCCAGCTAACACTTCAATGGCATGATCGCCACCATACTTTCCTAAAGCAGCTACGGCATATATAAACGGACGACCAAGTAATACGAAGTCGGCTCCGAGATGTATTGATTTTAAAATGTCAAGCCCAGTTCGAATGCCACCATCCATGATGATAGCTGTTTTGCCTTTTGCTTGAGTTACAATTTCTGGAAGTACATCTATGGCAGTTGGAGCACCATCAAATTGCCTTCCACCGTGATTAGAAACGACTATGCCATCTGCACCTAATTTTATGGAGGCTTCTACATCTTCTGCATGTAATAATCCTTTAATGATAAACTTACCTTTCCACAGGTCTCTGATTTGACTTGCATAGTCCCAAGACATGTTACCACCCATTTGTCCATCTACGAAAGCACCGACAGACATCATCGATCTAAAGTCGGCATATTCGGCGACCGTCCTAAGTGATGGCAATCCTCTCCGTATTGTTTCATATGCCCATGTCGGATGTGTGATGCCTTGCCAGATTAGGTGAGGGGTGATTTTAGGAGGCATCACTAGTCCTGCTCTTTTAGAACGTTCTCTTCGACTGGGCATTGGGATATCAACGGTTAAGACTAAGGTGCGATAACCAGAGCTCCATGCTCTATCTATTATAGTTTTGCATAGATCCATTTCTCTCGGCGCATACAACTGAAACCAACCTAAGTCACCAGCATGAGGTCCAACCGTCTCTGGCGTTTCAGTGGCTACGGTACTTAGTGAAACAGGAATGTTGTATCTCTTAGCTGATTGGGCAAGTAGTAGTTCGGCGCGGGGCCACATCAGACCTGTTAATCCAACTGGGGCTATACCAAATGGAGCAGCATAAGTCTGGCCCATTAGAGTAGTTTTGATATCCGGCGATAAAGGGCCTTGGCAGAACTTTGGAGTCAATGTGATGTCACTAAATGCATCTCTATTTTTCTTAAGTAGAAT
>CALHUZ010000047.1 GCA_938039305.1 uncultured Saprospiraceae bacterium | reverse complement strand
TGCTCTCACATTTTGATCAAGCTGGAGCCAGAGATAGCTTAGATCATCTGGAGACTCATTATGATAAGTGATGGTTTCACTTCCGTAAATCTTCTTTTCTTCATCATTAAGTGTGATGTCCATCTTATAGTCAGCACGTGTCTGCCAGTACTGGCTGCCAGGTGCTCCAGAAGCATTCCTATATTCATTAGGTGTAGGCAGCATTGATCCAAGCTGCTTGAAGGGATCTGGTGGGTTGTTTTGTGCGATAAGTGAAAGACAAAATCCTAAAGCAAACAAGCCCGATAACAGTTTTTTCATTCTCTTTAATTTAAGATGTAAGCGACCGCATGAGGTGCAATCTAATTCAAGTGGGAAGATATATTTTTTTTTGCTAGCTGTATGGACAGAATGACTTGTATACAAAGGTGTTTGAAGCAAAATCACACATTATATAATATTTTAATACATATTGCTGTAGTCATCTTTTGATAGTGATGTTCCACGTGGAACAAATTGTTATCTTGATAAAAACTAAAGCAAAATGAAAAGTGTTTTTCTATTCCTTATGACAATCCTTCTGGTCTCTTGTTCTGAACAAAATTCAGAGAAAACCAAAGAGGAGTTAACTCGACCTAATATTCTCTGGATTGTAGCAGAAGATCTTAGCCCTGTTATACCAAGCTTTGGTGATAGTACTATAGTTACTCCTAACCTTTCACGACTTGCTAAAGAAGGTGTTTGTTATGATAGGATGTTTAGTCCTTCTGGTGTTTGTTCACCAAGTAGAGCGGCTATAGCAACAGGGATGTATCCTACTCATATAGGAGCAAACCATATGAGGACAGGTCCATGGTTTGCGGATGTACCTCAATCTTTTATAGATAACTATGCAAAGGGAGCAATGCCACCAGGAATCATCCCTTATGAAGCCATTCCTCAACCAGAGGTAAAAATGATGAGCGAATACCTAAGAGGACAAGGATATTATTGTACGAACAATGCTAAGCAAGACTATCAATTTAAGAAGTCGTTAATGGCTTGGGATGAATGTTCAACAAAAGCTCATTGGAGAAACCGAGAAGAAGGTCAACCATTCTTTAGCATCTTTAATATGGAAGTTACGCATGAATCGAGGATTTGGGCCAAGGCGAAGGATTCGCTTTGGGTATCGGAAGATCTTGATGTACCCGTTCCTCCATATTTACCAACTACCGATAGTTCATTGATGGATATAAGAAGAATGTATTCTAATATCAAGGAGATGGACCAAAGGGTAGGGCAACTATTGAAAGAACTGGAAGATGATGGGCTGTTAGAAAAGACGATAGTATTCTGGTATACAGATCATGGAGGACCATTACCCAGGCAAAAGAGGTTGACTTATGATTCTGGTTTAAGGGTACCAATGATTATAAGGTTTCCTAATGGAGAAAGAGCGGGAAGTCGTGAAGGACGTTTACTCAGTTTTATTGACTTTGCTCCCACAGTGCTTTCTTTAGTTGGAATAGAGCCTCCTGAATATATTGATGGAAAGGCTTTCTTAGGCGAATTCAAAGAGGACTCAGAAAGAGATTATATCCATGCTGCCGCAGATAGATTTGATGAAACAGCAGCTGATCCTATAAGAACAGTACGAGATCCGAGATATAAGCTGATCCGCTATTATGATACCCACAAGCCAATGTTCTATCCGGTAGGATATAGAGAACAGATGCCTATCATGAGAGAGTTACATAGGCTAAAGAACAAAGGAGCATTAACTGCAGAGCAAGCCTTATGGTTTAGAGTTACAAAACCAGAGATAGAGTTATTTGATACGGAGTTGGATCCTCATGAACTCGTAAACCTTGCAGGCAAAGAAGAGTTTGAAGAGATTCAAAAGAGGTTAACATCGGAGTTAGATAGCTGGTTAGCGTCATTCGAAGATTTGAATATGTTACCAGAAATAGAATTGATGGCAAAGCTTTGGCCCGATGGTATACAACCGGTTACTTCTGCACCAGTTTTAGAAAACACGGAAAATGGAGTTGCTTTAGCTTCAGAGACTGAAGGTGCGTCGATTGGCTATAAGATTATAAGAGGTCAAGACACAACGAATTCTTGGAGGTTGTATAGAGAACCAATCAGTTTGGATGAAGAAGAAAGGTTAATGGCTGTTGCACATAGAATTGGATACAAGCCGAGTGAGGCCGTTTCAGAGTAGATGTTCCACGTGGAACCATAAGAGTAATTAATCTATCAAAAACATAACTAATTGACAATCAATTAGTTATGTTTTTATTGGTTGTTTAACCACTCCTTGAGCTTACCTCCAAGTTGTTCAACTTCTTTTACAACGTCATCAATTACACCTTCTAGATTAGGCTTAAGTTCTTTATTGATGAAATTTTCTAATTCGGCTCGACCTTGATCTGTCAGATCGTTTATTTCTTTCTCATAGTCTATATCAAGATCTAGCTGATAATCGTCGTTTTTATCTCCTCGATAGATACCATAGCTTAAAGTATTCTTCCAGAAGGTTACCCTTTCAGATACGGTAAGCTCATCCTTATACTTTGGATAGCACTCGTCCACATATGCTTTTAACTCCTCGTCGATGCTAACCCAGTCATCTTCTGCTAGATCTTTATAGTGTGCCTTTACATCTTCACTAAATTTGTCATAACCAGTAAGAAAAGCCTCTTTCGTCAGACATCGAGTTTGACAAGAAGAAAGAAAACTAATGGTGAGAAGTAGTAATAAGGGTTTCATTTT
>CALHUZ010000046.1 GCA_938039305.1 uncultured Saprospiraceae bacterium | reverse complement strand
AGCCTATACTAGCAATGCGTCGATATGATATATTGACTAACTCAGGTGGTCCATCAGATTGGTTACCGATGTTTAATAGCATGGAGAATGGAGGTGCCGTGTGGCAAATGCCAGAAGAAAGAGCAGCATGGACGAAAGAGTTAGAGGACTAATGTTAGAGGACTAGGAGTTAGAAGACTAAAGCTGAACGAATGGCATTAGATTATTAAGTTAGTAAATAATAGTTAAAGGATTGAGAGTCAGCTATTTAAGAGCCGATTCGAATCCTTACATATAAAAGATAAGTATGGCAGTTAAGACAATAGCAGAATATGTTGCAGAAGGCCAAAAACCAGAGATTCTTTTCTGGGTAGGTTGTGCTGGAAGTTTTGATGCAAGAGCAAAGAAAGTAACAGTCGCTTTCACTAAAATACTTGAATCAGCAGCTATATCATATGCGATATTAGGCAACGAAGAAAGCTGTACAGGTGATCCAGCCAGAAGAGCAGGAAACGAGTTTTTGTTTCAGATGTCTGCACTACAGAATATAGAAGTCCTTAATGGTTATGAAGTTCAAAAGATCGTAACTGCTTGTCCGCACTGCTTCAATACGCTTAAGAACGAATACCCAAAGCTCGGAGGTAAGTACGAAGTACTTCATCATACACAACTCATCAGTGAACTCATCAAAGAAGGAAAACTTAAAGTAGAAAAAGGTTCATTCCAAGGACAGAAGATCACGTATCATGATAGCTGCTACTTAGGAAGAATCAATGGAGAGTATGAAGCCCCTCGAGGACTACTTGATAAACTTGATGCGGACTTAATAGAGATGGATCAATCTCGAACTACAGGTTTATGCTGTGGAGCTGGAGGTGCTCAGATGTTCAAAGAAGATGAGCCAGGTGATAAGCGGATCAATATGGAACGTGTAGATCAAGCGCTTGCTACAGGTGCTAAAGTCGTAGCGGCTAATTGTCCTTTCTGTATCACAATGCTTACCGATGGGTTAAAGGCTCACGAGAAGCAAGATGACGTTATGGTACTGGATATCAGTGAGTTAATCGTACAGTCTAACGGACTATAACAAATAGTCTCATAGGAATCTCTTCTGCCAACTATCCTTGATCGGTACCTTCCACGCCGTGCTAAGTTCAGCTTTTGTCTTTATAAGATTGTTGAATACGATGGAGTCTGAGTTCACGACACCATCCTGAACTGCTTGAGACACTTCTTGCATCGGAATGCCCTTGATACCATCTTTCATCAAGAAGTAAAAGGTCGTACGATCTAAGAGATTGAGATTTTTATTTGCTTGGCAGATAGCTTGGATCTGATGAGTCATACTATCTATGCTGCACCCACTGGCACTATTAGACACTTGCTCATCGAGTGCTACAACTACAAAGTGATCATAAAGTACTTTAGCTTCAGCTTTCAAAGATCTATTGTGGCTTGTCCATTGGGGCATAAACAAGTTTAAATCTGCTTGAATGCCTTCCACCTCTGATGATGTTAACTTTCGATCTGATTGAAATATCCAGAGTCGAGATGTATCGCTTAGACTTTCGAATAATACTTCATTGGTATCTATCATAAAAGAGAGTCGTTGTTAAAACTTATGATTAAAGTCTATCCAATACTCCAGCTGAACAAAATCTCTCACTCGATCTTTTAGTGGTAGCAAGACATGGAAGCCATAGGTCCAGTTACCATATCCAGCTTTATAACCTCCTCCTACGGAAGGGTATATATGACTTTCTCTAAGTTGATTAAGGTTTTGAGTAGCAAATTCAAAGTCAGTATAGCTGTATTCTCCATGCAGGAAGATCTCATCGGTGATGTTGACCCTTGTGAATGCTCCACCTCCATATGAGAAGAGGCCTATATCTGGTGCGTTTATTACATTGAGTAGATCATAATATAGTTTACCATAAGCACCTACAGAAAATCGATTCTCGAATTTTGCTGCATAGCTAAATTTACCAGAGATATTAAAACTTGAGCCAAAGCCTAAAGTTCCTAATGATATAGCATACCAAGTGTTCATCTTGTCTGCTGGAGCTTCTCTTCTTTGTCTTGTCTCCTGTTGATCGCCTCTATCACGAGAGCTTGATCTGGTCGTTCTTCGCTGTGCATCAGCACTTTCGACCATAATTAAGGTGATTAATCCGATCACTATTAATTTACCTAATCTGTTTATGAACATAGTTGTATTTTTGCGGCCCCACAAGATTGCCAGGCGTAAAAGTAATACTTACATAACTCATTCTCACAGGATCTTGATTCGAGTGTACTGAACTTTAAGTAAATATTAATTAATAAAGAGCAAAGCTTCTGCGTTTCTTACACATCGAAAGATTATCAGTATTGTTCATCCCAGCGAACATCTTGCAGATTAGGTATACCCTGAGCAGTTTTGTGCTGCTCATAACCTGTCTCGTTGTAACTACCAGTGGTATAAAAGCTCAGTGTAGCATGAGTTTGCTCAATAATCAAGAAATTCAAATACTAGATAATGACACAGTAAGCCTTCGTTTTTATGTTTCTGAAGCGGACGAAGACGACTTGTCTGGTTTCCAAAGTGTTTGTGAAGTCCGAATTCAGTTCGAGCATAGACAACTGAGTGATGTGACGATGACTTTGACTTCTCCTTTGGGATTAGATGTCACACTAGTTGGTCCTGCGTTGCCTAATGGAACACAAGCTATAGGACCTCCCTTCACTGTTTCTCATGATTTAACCTTCATACCGAGCCCTAGTAACTTTGTTGCTCCAGACCCAGGCCTTCAAGATAGATGGACAAACAATATCCCATTCTGGCATACAAGGAGTCAATATGGAGGGTCATATTATGCAAGTAATGGAGATTTATCAGTGGAGCATGAAGTTGGTCCTGTCTTAGGAATCTGGGAATTGACTGTTGTCGACCATTTTCTGAATTCGGAGGGACGGATTACTGGGTTTGAAATTGTCTTTTGTGATGAAGATGGAGTAGTGTGTAATTCTTGTGAGGCTGATGCAGGTTCTTTTGCAGTGCAAGACACTCAGTTCATATGTAGAAACGGAGGCATAGACCTTAATAGCATCTATACAGATGGGCCTACACAGATAGGTGAGTACAATGAAGTGTTTTTAGTATACGGAAGTAATGGGGAACCAGCATTAATCAGTGAATCACCTGATTTTTCAGTGCTCGAAGAAGATACGTATACAGTCTATGGTTTTAGCATACTATCTGAACAAGCGGACACCGTGGTTCAAGGATTTAATAATGTCAGCGAGCAAGTCTGGCTGGATAGTGTAGAAGCCACAGGAGGGTTTTTGTGTATGGATTTAAGTGATCCAATAAAAGTGCAAGTCACTGAACCAACGGTTGTCAACTTACCCGCTCAAAATGTATGCCCTGGTGATCCTATTTTTATGTTTAATGGTTTAGCCATTACAGAGTCGGGACTATACATTGATACTCTTGATGGATGTAATTCTATAGAAAGAATAGGTGTAACTGTGAGTAATCTAACAGCCACATTTGACCAAACGACGATATTAACTAACTGTAACAGTGGAATTGTAATCTTCGGACCAAGTGTGTCCGGAGCTGCAGGAACTGTGACCTACGAATGGAGTCAAGCCGGAGGTGGTGTTATTTCTACTGATTCAGCGCTTGTTATAGCAACTGCAGCTGACTGGTCATTGGTTGTGAGAGATGATATATGTTCGAGGACATTGAATGTAAGATCTGAAGTGGCAGGCGTTGGATTTCAAACAATGGCTATAGCAGATCCACCTCAATTTAATTGTGTTCAAGATTCAATAACACTAAGTCACAATTCTAATTTTCTTGTAGATAGTATCAAATGGTTTAGAGAAGGTCGACTTATTTCAGAGAGTCTTGACGATATAAGGGTAGGGCAAGAAGGAGAATACTCTGTAGAGGTCTATGGGTCGGGCTGTCTGCTGGCGGATGACATTACTCTAACAACAGATATGTCTATACCACAAGCATCTGTGGTTGCACCAGTGATAGATTGTAGTGACGCAGGTGTACTAGTTTCATTCAATACGACAAGTACGATTGGAGAAAGCATTTGGATCAATAGTACAGGCGATACTATAAGCAGAAGTCCAGAAATTGCAATTGACATGCCTGGGATGTATGAACTTATTCTAATAGGGCAGAACCTCTGTGATACGGTTATTTCATTTGAAGTGATGTCTGATGCTGAGCTTCCTGCGATAGACAACGTGATGTCAGGAGATCTAACATTGACATGTGATAATAGATCAATTGAAATAAATCCTACTGTAGATGATTCAAATATTATTGATGACTATTGGATATTTGGTGTTGATGATACAATAAGAGATCAGAGAAATATAACGATCACAGAGGCAAATGCTTATCGCTATCAAGTGGTAGGAAGCAATGGTTGTATTGCAGCAAGGAGACTGGATGTTTCATTAGATACAGTGGCGCCCTCCTTTGTATTAATACCAGATACTCTTACCTGTGGAACCAATCAAGCAACAATACTACTGACTGGTTTGCTCCCGAATGTAATTGCTGACTTCTCTGGAGCAAACGTGCTTTCTCAAACGGATAGTTCTGCTATAGTTGATGCAGTTGGAATTGTCTCAATTGCCATCACTGATCAAATAAATCAATGTGTTAGTGAGACATCATTTGACGTAAGTCAAGATCTCAATATCCCAGATATCACACTGAGTGGGGATAGTCTCATCACTTGCGCTACTCCAAATGCAAGTCTCGTTGCTTCTTTTAACAATGGACTACCTAGTTCTTTTTATTGGATCAGTCCGCTTGGTGATTCGACTTTTGAAAGGTCTGTAGTCGTAAGAGATACGGGTTTATATATGTTTGAAGCTATTGGAACAAACGGTTGTGATTATCGTCGGACTTGGCAAGTTGGAGAAGAGTTAGGACTCCCTGTTATTAATGTGCCAAGTTCGTATATCAGCACTTGCGCAGTCCCAGAAGTCAGGTTATCTATAGATAACTTTCAAGATATAGATCAAGCGCTATGGATTATTGAGGGAGATACTTTTGATACTCCAGATCTGAATATCATGACGACCTCTAACAGTGTTGAGCTCATTTTGATTGGTCTTAATGGATGCTCTACGGGTCAAGTAATAGATATACTTTACGATACCATCATGCCACCTTTTTCTTTAGAAGCAGACGTACTTGATTGTGCCACAGATCAAGTAACCATCAGTACAGATGAGATCTTAGATCATCACACTTTCGTTTGGGCGGGAGCTGGCGTTGCTAATGAGGCAACACCTACTGTTAATGTAGTTGAACCTGGAGCATATGCATTGAACGCCACAGATACGTTAACTGGCTGTTCAGGTTTGATGACCATCGATGTAATGAGTAATTACGAATTGCCAAGCTTCTTGACACTTCCATTAGATACGATCACTTGTAATAGAACAAGCGTGAATATTTCTTTATCTACTTCTATAGATAATGTCATATCCTGGGATTCACAAAGTGGATCTCAAGTTGACGGTCCAAGTTTTTTAGTTCAGAATTCAGGCTTTCAATCATTTACAGTTCGGGGGCCAAATGGGTGCTTTGTTCGGGATTCTATAGAAGTGTTGGACGACCTTTCAAAACCACGCTTTGATATAGAAGATACATACGTTATTAGTTGTAATGAGGAAGAGTTCCTGCTCTCTCCTGACTATATAGATCCAGTGTCCGCTGTGACTTGGTTTTATAAAGGAGGAGTGAAGTCAACTAATCTTACGGAGATAGTTAATGATGATAGTCTTGATAGCTTAGAAGTCGCAGGTCTCAATGGCTGTACAAATGTTGTCAGTTTTGATATTTCTGTCTCTAATGACAAGCCTAACTCGGTAATCAACCCAGTAGATTCATTGCTTTGTTTTGGAGAGACTGTTGCCATATCCACTGGACCTCTTGCTTCACCAAATCACCGAGCCATATGGTTTAGAGATGAAGTCTTAGTTGATACCGATGTAACTTCTGTTCCTGCTACGGAAACAGGTGCTTATATCCTTCAGGTCATTGATACGGTTAGTGGTTGTCAAAGTATTGATACTTTTGATATTGTAGTCAGTGCCACTCCTTTTCAAGGATTTGATATTGATGTTCAAGACGAGACTTGCATGGACGCAGTCGATGGCGTGATTGCAATCAATGATATCATTGGAGGGGTAGGAGTACTGACCATTTCACTTGATGGAGAAGAGGTAGGAATTGAAACCATTACAGATGTAGTACCAGATATATATGACTTGCTAGTTGTAGATGACTTAGGTTGTATGATAGATACGATGTTGTCTATAGGGCAAGGTGGACAGATTAGTGTAGAGATAGGTGAAAATATAAGAGTAGAGAGAGGTGAGAAGGTGACGATAATCCCAGAGGTAACTGGAGATGCCGCTGTATCTGTAATGTGGACAGGCGACCAAGGTACGATGTCTGATCAAATGGACAGTCTATGTTTTGTTCCTATTGTTGATGAGAAAATATTGGTGTCAGCCACTGGACCTTCGGGTTGTATCGCAGTGGATAGTTTACTGATTACGGTATTCGTTGATATAACTAAGATAAGAGCCTACGTTCCTAATATTCTAGTTAGAGAAAGTGATATGGGCAATGATCAAATAGAGATAACACTATCTCCAGATATCCTTGAGATATCTGATTTTGCAATCTACGATAGATGGGGGCAGCAAGTGATGTTTGTTCCTTTAATTTCGAATGGAGAGACGGTTGTCGCTTGGGATGGTAGGTTTAATAATCAACCTGTTTCTCAAGGAGTTTATATATACTCATATGAGATGATCACCATTCATGATGATCGACCTGTTGTACGAACAGGAGATATTACAATTATAAATTAGGATAACTTTCTAAAAAGAAAGCTAAAGAAAGAAGATCTCCTTAATACTTGATAAGATCATTTCGATGGCAATCGCCATGACCATAAATCCCATAATACGAGAGATCGCTCTGATACCAGCAACTCCTAGAAACTTGAAAATGAATGGAGAGGTTCTAAGGACTAAGTAGATGACTAGTCCGATTGTAATTAAAGCTCCGATAACGATACCTCGATCAGTCCAATTAGAATATATTGAATAATATCCGATCATCAGTGATATGGAACCAGGACCTGACAGAAGCGGCATGGCCAATGGCGTGAAACTTATATCTTCCTTATCTAACGCTTCCTCTTGAACATCATTATTAATGGCTCTACTTCTTGCCATATGTCCTCCTAAGAGCTGAGCTCCTGAACCAAATATGATAATCCCTCCTGCTATCCGAAGTGCACTCAATGAGATGCCAAAGAAACTGAGTATAGCGCTTCCAGCTAAAAAGAAGACCAATAGGATGAGGACGAAATAAATGCTCGCATGAAGGGCTGTCTCCTTTCTTTCTTCATGGGTGAAGGTCGGCGACATAGCCAGATAAACAGGCACAGCACCCAGTGGGTTAACCACAGAGAATAAAGCAGCAAAAACTGCTAAGAAGATCTCAAACATTATTTTTAATCATCTTTTCGTGGATCATCTTGGTTGCAGATGCAATCATGCCAGATCTATCCAAGGATCCTGTATCAAGCAATATGGCATCTTCTGCTTGCTTTAAGGGACTATCTTCTCGTGTACTATCTATATGATCACGCTTGGTGAGATTGGCCCTTACTTCATCTATTGTGATCTCCACACCTCTTGCTTTTAACTCATCATATCTTCTCTGAGTCCTTACCTCTATAGAAGCTGTGACAAAGAGCTTTACGTCAGCTTCTGGAAATACTACAGTACCTATATCTCTCCCATCCATGATGATGCTCTGAGCATCAGCTAATCTACGCTGCTGCGAAACAAGATATCTTCTGACTGAAGAGATGGCAGCGACATCACTGACTAAGTCAGAAACTTCCATAGTTCTGATGTCCGATTCTACGACAGACCCGTTCAGAACTGTCACAGTCTTTCCATCTACTACTTTGAATGATATGTTTATGCTCTCAAGAGCATAGGCCACAGTACTCTTGTTGTTGATGTCTACTTTATGTCTGATGAAGTAGAGCGTGATTGCTCTGTACATCGCTCCAGAATCTATGTGTGATACCGAAAGTAAAGACGAAAGGTCTTTCGCCAATGTGGATTTTCCACTAGAAGAATGGCCATCGAGAGCGATGACCATTTTCAATTTTTTTAATTTATCGATTTCGCTCGATAAGACCTTCAGAGCAAGGTCTATACCTTGTGGTACGCCGAGCAATTAATATTCGTCTTCGTTGAATAAGAAGTCGTCTTTCCTTGGAAAGTCCGGCCAGATCTCCACTATATTTTCATATAGCTCTCCTTCATCTTCTATTTGCTGTAGATTTTCTACCACCTCTAAAGGGGAGCCTGATCTAATCGCGTAATCTATAAGCTCATCTCTTGAAGCTGGCCAAGGCGCGTCTTCTAAGTGATGTGCTAATTCTAAAGTCCAATACATTCGTTCAATTTTATTAAGTACTAACAAACCATATTACGAATAACAGAGGTTGTTTAGTTCCAGCTATTCTGAAAATTTCGGCAAATGTATCATTTTAACCGAGGTTTCCTAATGCGCTGGATTTCTTTAGTTTTTTAAGTGGACATTTTAACTGTCTCTATTCATTTATAAGATCAACATGGCATCACCATAGCTGAAAAATCTATACTTCTCTTTTACTGCTTCGTTGTATGCATCTAAGATCAACTCAGTACCTCCAAATGCCGCAATCATGATCAAAAGACTTGATTTTGGTAAGTGTAGATTGGTGATCATAGAAGTGGCAATACTAAAGTCATACTTAGGGAAGATAAACTTGTTAGTCCATCCCTCAGCTGGCTTAAGTTGGCTAGTAGCATTAACAGCTGACTCGATAGATCTCATCGCCGTCGTACCTATAGCACAAACTTGCCTTCCTGCTTTCTTATCCGTATTATTAACTATGTCGGCTGCCTTCTGATCGATCTTGAAATATTCAGCATCCATCTTATGCTTTGAAAGATCTTCTACATCGATACTTCTAAATGTACCCAGACCAATGTGTAGCGTCAACTCTGCAAAGTCGATACCTTTGATCTCAAGACGCTTCATCAACTCTTTACTGAAGTGTAATCCAGCTGTTGGAGCTGCGACAGCACCGATCTCTTTTGCATATATCGTCTGGAACCTCTCTAAGTCTAACGCCTCTGCTTCACGCTTGATGTACTTTGGAAGTGGTGTGTGGCCTAATTCCTGAAGGATAGCTCTAAACTCTGCATTCGTACCATCAAAGTAAAAACGAATTGTACGCCCTCTACTAGTAGTGTTGTCCACAACCTCAGCGACTAATCTATCTTCTCCTTCTTTATTCTTGAAAAACAATTTATTACCTACTCTGATTTTTCTTGCAGGATCGACTAATACATCCCAAAGGAAGCTATCCGGATTAAGCTCTCTTAAAAGAAAGACTTCGATATTGGCTTCCGTCTTTTCCTTGATACCGAACATCCTTGCGGGAAATACTCTTGTATTGTTAAATACGAAGGTGTCACCATCATCAAAATAGTCTATGACATCCTTAAATATTTTGTGCTCTATCTTACCGCTATCTCTATGCACTACCATGAGGCGAGATTCGTCCCTGTTAGGAGTAGGGTATTCAGCAATTAGTTCTTCTGGTAACTCGTAATTAAATTGTGATAGCTTCGCTTTCATTAAAGTGCTTTGTTAGAAATTTTGCGCAAAAATATAATTTTTATCGTCCCAAGCGGTCTTCGCTCATCTTAATCGAACTTTAGATTGTGTTAATCTGTCACAAGAACATAAAATACCCCTATAAAGAGACGTCGGAACGGTTAACTAAGTCATTTGTGGATAGAAAGGTTTCATTAATCTAAATTGATTTCTGTTTGACTGATTAATTCCTTAATTCGCAGAGTAATTAGATCAATGATATTAATAAAGATAATAATAGAGAGTTTCAGGATGGCTTCTTCCCAATTATGGAGCAATAAGCTAAGGACCTTGCTTTCTTTGCTGGGCATATCTATAGGCATCTTTTGTATCATCGCCGTACTCTCAGCTGTTGATTCATTAGAGAAGAACATATTAAACGGCTTTTCAGAATTAGGTTCAGATGTAGTTTATGTAGAGAAGCAACCATGGACAGAGGATCCTGGAGAGAATTTCTGGAAGTACCTCAAGCGCCCTGATCCAGATTTAAAAGATTTTGAGGCCATCAAGAAGAAGTCTAAGCTTGCAGAACATGTGGCTTATTGCTATTTCGCTGGAGGTTCTACAATGAAGTATAAGAACAATAGTATTCAGGGAGGCTTCATGATGGGCAGTACACCCGATTATGCTGATATCCAGGACATAGAGTTGTCAGAAGGCCGCTTTTTGACTTTCTCAGAGTATCAAAATGCCAGAGATCTTGTAATCATAGGACATACCATAAAAAAAGAACTCTTCGGAGAACAAGGAGCTACAGGCAAAGAAATTAAAATGCTTGGACGCAAGTTCAAGGTCATAGGTGTTATCAAAGAAGAAGGCGAAAACCTATTTAACTTTATACAGTTTGATGAAGTCGCTTGGGTAGGCCTAAAAGCGATGAGTAAGTTCTACCAAGTCGGAAAACCATATGGGAATCAGAACGGGGGACAACTGCTTATGGCTCAAGCGAAAGAAGGGCACACGCTGGATGAACTCAAAGATGAACTTACAGGTATTGTCCGAGGAGCTCGTAGGCTCAGGCCTTTCGAAGAAAGAAATTTTGATCTCAATGAGATCACCATGTTGGGAGATGCAATAGCACCGGTAATCAGTGTGCTCAATATTGCAGGTATCGTCATTGGTATCTTCTCGCTCATAGTAGGTATGATCAGTGTGGCCAATATCATGTTCGTATCTGTGAAAGAGCGTACAGGAATGATCGGCGTTAAAAAAGCTCTTGGAGCACGTAAGTTTTTTATTCTTACAGAGTTCTTATTAGAATCCGTCTTTTTATGTCTTGTGGGCGGAGCAATTGGCTTGGGATTAGTCTATCTCATCGTGATCGCGATAACAGCTGCCACGCCATTTCAGATGTGGTTATCTCCGCTCAATATCATCATAGGGGCAACTGTGTCTATCACAGTGGGAATATTAGCAGGCATGATACCTGCATACAATGCTAGTAAGCTTGATCCTGTTGAAGCAATGAGAGGTTAATACTCACTTACTCCCGAGTTGTTTTATAGTTTCGCTTTTGCAAATAATTCGTCCACGACCTTCAACCGATAATCAAATATCTCTGCAAGTTGCTTTTCAACAAATAGCTTCCGAGCCAGTAATCCGAATGGCCCTAAAGGCATCATGTAGTGTACGATATCAGTCATCAAGACACCATCTTCTACTTCTTCAAAATGATGTTGATGATGCCACATTCTATAAGGGCCAACTCGTTGCTCATCTACAAAGAATTTAAGGGGCTCAACATGCGTGATCTCTGTGGTCCATTTTATCGGAATGCCCATGACCGGTCTCACAGTGTAGGAGATGATCTGTCCTGGATACATCGATTCTAATTTTTCTTCCGGTGTATGGATTTTAAAACCCATGTATGCTGGAGTAATCTCTTTCAAGTTCTTAGGACTTGAGAAGAAGTCCCATGCTTCGGTTAGAGAGATAGGTAGTACTTGAGTACGCTTGAGGCATGATGGTATTG
>CALHUZ010000045.1 GCA_938039305.1 uncultured Saprospiraceae bacterium | reverse complement strand
TATTTGAAGATTGTATCCATCAAATATTTGAAGTTCATTACAATCCTAAAACAAAAATAATTCATGAACATGTAAGCCCAAATGGTGAGTTCATGGATACTTATGAGGGTAGACTTATCAATCCTGGACATGGCATCGAAGCAATGTGGTTTTTGATGGATGTTGCGGAAAGACTTGAAAGACCCGATTTGATAAAGAAAGCGACCGATGTTTGTTTGCAACTATTGGAATATGGTTGGGATGAAGAACATGGTGGCATCTTCTATTTCATGGACGCTAAAGGCGCTCCACCCCAACAATTGGAATGGAATCAAAAACTCTGGTGGGTACATCAAGAAGCATTGATTGCCTTGTCTAAGGCATACTTACATACTCAGAGAGAAGATGTTTGGGATTGGTATGAAAAAGTCCACAAGTATGCTTGGCAGCATTTTTCAGACCCTAAACATGGAGAGTGGTTTGGTTATCTAAATCAAGAAGGGAAGCCACTCACTACTTTGAAAGGAAGTAAGTGGAAAGGTTGCTTTCACACACCGAGAACTATGTATGAGTGTTGGCAGAATTTTGAAAAAATGACAAAGCAAAATCAATGATGAGATATCTCCTAATAGCTTTATTATTGATTCTTAATTTGGTTGTTAAGGCAACTGACAAGTACCCATCTATTCATTTCGAATGGAGCCAATTGGCATCCATTCCGCCTGGCACAGGAAGTACCGTTCAGCCAGGCTTGGCAGGTGCATTTACAGGAGTGCATAACAATGCCTTGATTATTGCTGGAGGGGCAAATTTCCCAAATGGTGCCGTTTGGGAAGGTGGTACCAAAGCTTATCATAAGGACATTTATATTTTAGAAAAAACTGGAGATGAAGAATATCTGTGGTTTCAAGAAAAAAAGTTTTCGCTCCCTAAAGAAGTAGCTTATGGATTAACAGTACCGACCAAACAAGGATTAGTTTGTATTGGCGGCATGGATGGCTTGGAATTTTCAAGCATTGTTTTTATGCTAAAGTGGGATGATCAGAAAAAGGAAATCGGAATCGAAAACCTACCCTCTTTGCCATTTCCACTGGCCAATATAAGTGGCGGAAAAATTGGGAATAATATATATATCGCCGGAAGTGATGACCAAACAGAAAGCAAGTATTTTCTAAGCCTTGATTTGTCAAATATCGACGCAGGCTGGAACGAGTTACCTACATGGGGTGGCTTAGCTCGAACACATGCAGTTGGAGTGGTGCAAAATAATGGCGAAGTGGATTGTTTCTATCTTTTCAAAGGAAGATTTAAAGGCAACAAAGCTACCAGCACTATGCATGGTGACTCATGGGTCTATAATCCGACCACCAATGAATGGAAAGAACTAAAAACGGATGCTAACTTCCCTCTCGCTGCTGGAACAGGTATAGCTGTTGGAGCGAACCATGTTTTACTTTTTGGTGGGGATGATGGTAAAGTATTCAACGGATTAGAAAAGTTAGGAGCAGAAATTAATGCTACTACAGATACTTCTTTTCAAAAAAAACTAATCGCCCAAAGAGATGCCATTCTAAAAACCCATCAGGGTTTTAATAAAGATATTTGGGCTTTTCATACCATCACACAATCCTGGATAAAAGTAGGCGACCTACCAGCTCAAAGCCAAGTCACTACCACTGCGTTGAAGTGGGATAATCAGATCCTGATCCCGTCAGGTGAGATTGCTCCCTGTATTCGCACTCCGAAAATCACTTCTGTATCATTATCGAACAACACCTCTTTCGGGACACTTAACTATATCGTCCTGTTGGTTTACTTGATTATACTGATTGGCATCGGCTTCATGTTTTCTAAAAACCAACACAGCACAGATGATTTTTTCAAAGGCGGGAATCGCATTCCGTGGTGGGCAGCGGGGTTGAGCATTTTTGGAACACAATTGAGCGCTATTACCTTTATGGCCATTCCGGCTAAGACCTTTGCTACGAACTGGCTTTATTTCTTTCTGATGATGACCATCATTATGGTTTCGCCTTTTATTATCCGCTATTTTTTACCTTTCTATCGCCGTTTCAATTTGACTACAGCTTATGAATATTTGGAACTACGATTTAATTTACTAACTCGTCTGTTGGGAAGTGCCATGTATATATTTCTTCAACTGGGCAGGCTTGGAATTGTACTGCTTTTGCCTTCACTCGCACTCTCTGTGGTAACTGGAATTGATGTTTATGCCTGTATTATGACAATGGGTATCTTGAGTATTCTATATACTGTGTTAGGAGGAATTGAAGCAGTAATTTGGACAGATGTAGTTCAAGTAATTGTGTTGTTAGGGGGTGCATTAATATCCCTAATCCTACTCTACTTAAACCTCGATAGCAATGATATATCGACTTATGTTTCAGAGTTTGAAAAAATGAAAATTTTCGACTTCGAGCTGAGCTTTTCGAATCCAACAATTTGGGTAGTACTAATTGGTGGGTTTGCTACTAACATTGTACAATACGGTAGCGACCAGACAGTCATTCAACGCTACCTCACGACCAAAGATGAAAAGAGCGCCGCAAAAGGAATTATGACTGGAGCTTGGTTGGCATTACCGGCCACCTTGATATTTTTCTCTCTCGGGACTTTACTCTTTGTTTATTATAAAACCAACCCTGAGTTATTGAACCCAGTATTGGAAAAAACAGATGCCATTTTTCCTTGGTATATAATCAATAGCTTACCGCAAGGTGTGTCAGGCTTACTCATTGCCGCCGTTTTTGCCGCCTCGATGTCGAGCCTTGATAGTAGCATGAACTCAGTTTCGACGGTAGTAACAACAGACTTCTTTCGTCGTCTACGCCCATTGGGTAGTGAAGCTGATTACTTGAAGATGGCTCGTACTGTCACTATTGTAATTGGCATAGTAGGTACAGCGCTTGCTTTACTGATGGCTTCATGGGGTATCTCATCGCTGTGGGATCAATTCAATTTGATTGTTGGACTGTTTGCCGGAGGGCTTGGAGGTATTTTCGTGTTAGGCATTTTTAGTAAAAGAGCAAATGGCACGGGTGCGCTTATTGGTTTGTTAATCAGCGGATTTTGCCAGTATTTCATCAAAGAATACACAAGCGCTCATTTACTGATGTATGCTTTCACAGGTATGTTTTCAAGCATTGCAATCGGTTATCTGGCAAGTGTGTTTTTTGGAAAACACGAAGAAGAAAAAATGCAATACACTTATTACAATTTGAAAAAACAATAAACCTTGATGGAAAAATTGATAGGATTAATAGCAGCGCCGTTTACCCCAATGAATGATGAAGGGGAATTGGCCTTGGGGCAAATCGAAAAACTTGCTCGACTATATGAGAATAATGACGTAAAAGGCGCTTTTATCTGTGGCTCAACTGGAGAAGGAGTGTCTCTTAGTTTTAATGACAAAAAACAGGTGTTCGATCAATGGGGTAAAGTCAAAGGTTATCAACTAAAAGTACTCGCCATGCTCGGTGGCACTTGCCTCAAAGAGATGCAGGAGCTTGCAGTTCATGCTCAAGACAGTGGCTTAGATGGTATTTCTATTCTCTGTCCATATTATTTCAAACCCGCCTCTATTGACGAGTTGGTAAATCTATGCAAACAAGTTGCTGATACTGTTCCTAACCTACCGTTTTATTATTACCACATACCTGCCTTAACAGGTGGTAATTTTTCCATGCTCGAATTCTTAAGATTGGCAGATGACCAGATTCCAAGTTTAGCTGGCATCAAGTACACCCATCCAAATATTATGGAATTTCATGCGTGCACGCGATACCAAAATGGTAAGTACGACATTCTCTGGGGTATTGATGAAGGCTTGCTTTCTGGCTTGGCAATCGGCGCAAAGGGGGCAGTCGGAAGCACATATAATTATGCCGCCCCACTGTACAACATGGTGATCAAGGCCTTTGAGAGCGGAAAACTAAAAGAAGCTGAAGACTTGCAATACAAAGCTGTACAAATGGTGGAAGTACTTATAAAATATGGGGGTACGCGAGCTGGGAAGGCCTTTATGAAGTTGATAGGTGTAGATTGTGGGTGGTTTCGTGCGCCTATGACAGCTTTGACAGAAGGGGAAGT
>CALHUZ010000044.1 GCA_938039305.1 uncultured Saprospiraceae bacterium | reverse complement strand
GGAAGTACAAGTGTTCCGTTGATCTCTCTCTCATATAGTCTGTGTACTCCTGTAGTTGTCTCTTCGCTCAAACCTCTAATATCTGCAACCATCTCTGGGTGACTATCCAAAACAAGATTGGTTAAATCTCCACCGTCATCTAAAATCATATTTAGAGACTTACCTCCTTCAAATGCTGTAAGCGTCTGCTCGATACACCACCAGAATTCTTCTTCTGACATACCTTTCCATGCATAAACTGGAACTCCGGTAGCGGCTATAGCAGCAGCAGCATGATCTTGCGTTGAGAATATATTACATGAGGACCATGTTACTTCAGCACCAAGTGCTACTAGTGTCTCAATCAAGACTGCAGTCTGAATAGTCATGTGAAGACATCCAGCAACTCTTGCTCCTTCCAACGGTTGTGATGCGCCATATTCATCTCTTAGCGCCATCAATCCTGGCATTTCTGCCTCTGCAAGTCCTATTTCCTTGCGACCCCACTCTGCGAGGTTAATATCTTTCACCTTATACTTCGGTGGTGTAGAAGTTGTAGTACTCATATATAAATTAAGTATATGTTATTTAAGGCCGCAAATATAGGGTATTCTGAAGGAAAAGAACGGAGCACATCGAGTGTGACTTACTCCCAATATCCAAAGATGGCGGCCATGGCATCTCCTTCGTCTAACTCGACTATTTCTTCAAGTTCAGAAAGCTCAGCAAGATGGTATAGATAGTTAGCCGATAGGTCATCTGTTTCATCTACATATTGAAGGGCATAGTAGAGTTCTCGCTTTGCACGATTGCAGAGGCGCGAATCCTCTCGACACATCATAAAATAGCTATAACAGAGATTCTTTCTTGGTTCTATTCTTTCTGGAAACAACACTTTAGCTTCATAATAATACTCAGCAGCTTCTTCCCAGTTTTTGGTCGAAGAAACGTACGAACCCAGATCCATAAACAAGTCATAATTCTGATTCATCTTCGCAATATTTCGAACTGCTCTTCTGTCTTCTTTTTGCACCCACTCAGTCTTCTGCTTTTCATTAGGGCTGAAGTTGAAGACTTCACTTTCTGAAACAATCTTATCTATTAGGATGTATCCCATGACGAATACTGTCAGTAGGACAGCAAAGTGTTTAGCATATAATTTGTAATGTATACCCATATATTGATTCTAATATATGAAATTAACCTGGCATTATAAAATTTCTATTGGGACGAAAGAGTGAAAGCTATGTACTCGTCACCTGATTTTGTATTCAACTTTCCTCCTCCGCATGCTATAACTATGTATTGCTTTCCATCTACACTATAGACTGCTGGGGTCGCATACCCCGCAGCTGGAAGTTCATGTTGCCAGACTTCTTCTCCAGTCGATTTGTCGTAGGCACGAATCTTTTCATCAGCAGTGGCTGCTATAAATACAAGTCCTCCTGCTGTCACTACTGGGCCACCATAATTTTCGGTCCCCGTTATAGAAAGCCCTACATTTTCCAATTCTTTGTATGAACCAAGTGGTACTTGCCAGTTGATCTCTGCCTTGTCAAGGTTGATCGAAGTGAGCTGTCCCCAAGGTGGCTTGATTATAGGATATCCATCAGGTGCATAGAGCTTCTTATAACCTCTCATACGATAAGGATAAGGCCACGAATCATCTTTGATCTTATCGTTAGGATCTTCTTGACCTGTGATAAAATCATAAATCGCATCTACTTTATCTTTTCCCAGATGTGCAAAGCCCGGCATCACACCTTTTCCATTTTCCACAACTTTTAAAACTTCACTTCTTTTCATCTTTGATTTAAGATTGACTAATGAAGGAACATTACCAAAAAGTTGGCCTCCTTGAAACTGGTCACCATGACAGGATTGGCATTGTGATTTGTAAAGCCCTTCACCTCTTCCTGAAGGCACAACTGCATCCATGGTACACAACCAAGGAACTTCGTTTGAATTTATAATTAGATTATTTTCAACTTTATCATAGGCACCTCCACCCCACTCTCCTCCACCATCGAAACCCGGAAAAATAATCGTCCCTTCTTCACTGGGTGGTTCAAACATCCCATCATGTCTGGTAGTTTCAAAAATGAATTTGGCGAAAGCCGAAGCCTCTTCATTGCGATCAGCCAAATCATCCTTCATGATAGTCTGCCGCGAAAAAGAAGGATAAACAGTTGGAATAGGTTGAATGCTACTCGATACTTCACCTTCTAAATCTGAAGCTTTGACAGATAGCTCATTGATCGGATACAATGGCGCCCCAGTTTCCCGATTCAAGACAAATAAATATCCGCTTTTAGTGGCTTGCACAAGTGCGTCGATATTTTTCCCATCCTTTTTAATAGTAACGAGATTAGGGGCTATCGGTAAGTCCTTATCCCACATATCATGATGGACCGTCTGATAGTGCCACAACTTCTTTCCCGTATTAGCATCAACCGCAATTATACAATTAGCATAGAGGTTATCTCCTGCTCGATCACCCCCATAAAAGTCATAAGCAGCAGATCCCGTTGGGCAATATAATATCCCTCTTTCATGATCAATTGAAAAACCAGCCCATACATTTGCCCCTCCTATTCGGTCTGAGGCTCCTTCTGGCCATGTGTCTGCTCCCTCTTGGTCCTTCAAAGGTATCGTATGAAATATCCACTTCATCTCTCCGCTCAATACATCGAATGCTCTTATATGTCCCGGCGCCGCTCTCGTCGATTCTGATACACGGCTTCCCATAATGATGAGATCCTTGAAGACAATCCCAGGAGTATTGGAGGTGATAAAATAATCCGCGGATGCTTCGCCAAGGCCTTTATGCAAACTTATAGAACCGCTTTCGCCAAATGTAGAAATCAGTGATCCATTATCTGGATTTACCGCATACAATCTATCTCCTGCAGAATAGAATATACGTCTTCCTTGATTAGAAGAATACATAGCTAATCCTCGATTCGTACCCATTCCAAATTGATCGAAAGCGCCTGAGAATGGATCAAAAGTCCAAAGTTCAGTTCCTTTCTGAGCATCAACAGCGAAGAGCTTAAGTTTTGCTGAAGTACCATATAAAATTCCATCTATGACCAATGGATTACATTGAATCTGAGATCTATCATTTACATCAGCATCCTCAGAAGAATACTTCCAAGCCACCTTAAGCTCTGAAACATTGGAAAGATTGATCTGATCAAGAGTTGAATACTGAGCTTTATCTGCTCCTCCGAGATAATGATCCCAATTAGTCTCTTCATTGAAATGGTTATCTTTCATGCAGGAAACCAAAAGGCAAAAAGAAAAAATGAAGAGTAGTACTTTAGTTTTCATACTTTGAGATTCTAATCAAATATTAGTTTAAAGTAGTAATAACTATTCTTAATACTCAGAGGACACATTAAATACTTAGCAATAACAATGTTCACTTTCACATCGATTTTAGAAAAATACAAAAACAACCTATACAACTATCACTTTAAGGTTCCTGATAAAATTGTGAAGCAACTATCTAAAGCTAAAATAAAACGCTTCATATGCACCATCAATGATGGATCAGCATTTCATGCTTCTTTGATGCCAGCTGGTGAGGGTGTCTATTTCATAAAAATCAACAAAGAACTTAGACAAGCCCACAATATCAAAATCGGAGACGTGGCGTCTCTGAAAATAGATAAAGATGAAAGCAAGTACGGCATGCCGTTGCCTGAGGAATTAGAAGAATTGTTTCTTCATGATCCAGAAGGGAATAAATACTTTCATCAACTCACACCTGGAAAACAAAGATCCCTACTTTTTCTAATTGCAAAGGTGAAGAGCAAGGACAAAAGATATGAAAAGAGCTTCATCATCTTAGAACATCTGAAAGAACAGAAAGGAGATCTTGATTACAAAATTTTGACTCAAGACTTCAAGGACAAGAAAGGGATCATTTAGTGCCGTAGCTTTTGATGAAAGGCCGAATACCTTCATCTCAATACTCGCCTCAGCAATTCGCACTCGCCTTATCGTTGTTTTAAGCTTTATATGATATCTTGGTTAAACACTCTTAAGTTGAAGTGAAACCAATGAAACATCCAACTATCTTATGTCTATCGTTTTTAACGATGATCATCTTAATGGCTTGCGCCAAAGAAGATCACATAGACTATAATAGTCAAGTGAAGCCAATTCTCAACGCTAAGTGTTTGGCATGTCACGGCGGCGTAAGAAAGCAAGGTGGTTTCTCTTTACTTTTTGAAGAAGAAGCACTGGCCACTTTACCATCTGGTAATCGAGGTATAGTTCCTCATAGCGCAAGTAGAAGCGAAATGATCCGCCGTCTG
>CALHUZ010000043.1 GCA_938039305.1 uncultured Saprospiraceae bacterium | reverse complement strand
TAAAAGAAAGCCTTGTGAATAGAATTTGCCTATATTCAGATTCTAAATGAAATCAAGTTCAATATGTTCCTATCTAAATATTTCATAATTGTCAGCTTTAATTTATTGTTGATTGTGTCGTGTACTGCGCCTAAGAAAGTTGAGATATCGGAAGAAGCGACGACTACAGCAAAACCGAAATATTCATTAGCACAATGGTCTTTTAATCGAGAACTATTTGCTGGAACTATGACCACTCAGGATTATATTAGAAAAGCTGGAGAATTGGATTTTGATGGAGTGGAGTATGTGAGCCAGTTTTTTCAAGATAAAGTAGAAGATTTTGAATATTTAAATGATCTGAAAAAGACAGCAGAGCAAGCGGATGTAAAGAGTTTGCTTATCATGGTAGACAGAGCTGGAGATCTTGGCGCATCAGATGTAGCACTTCGCAATGCAGCTGTTGAAGCACATAAAAAATGGGTTGTGGCAGCTAAACATCTGGGATGTACCGCCATCCGTGTGAACGCTCATGGTGATGGCACATATGAAGAGCAGAAAATGGCATGTATGGATGGCATCGGTAGATTAGCAATATTTGCTAAAGAACTGCAGATGGATGTTATCATCGAGAACCATGGAGGTGCATCGAGTAGAGGAGATTGGTTGGCTGACTTGGTGAAATCAATAAACATGGATAATGTCGGGACACTACCTGATTTTGACAATTGGTGCTATAAGACTAAAGACGGTGGAAACTGGGGAGAGTGCGTTGAGCGTTATGATCGACTCAAAGGTCTTCGGGAGTTGATGCCATATGCCAAAGCACTAAGTGTGAAAACATTTGACTTTGATACTGATGGCAATGAAACAACAATGGATTACAATACCCTTTTTCAAATTGTACAAGCATCAGGTTATGATGGCTATCTAGGAATAGAATTTGAAGGTGATGATCTTGATGCTGTTGATGGCATTAAGAAAACTGTGGCTCTGGTTGAAAAGGTGTGGCAGTAGATATGCTCTTTCCATAGAGGAAATGATTAAACCTCCTCCTATACTTCTGACAAAGCCAAGTCTCCAACTTCCTTAAGAGATTGATTCCTTGACTTTTCTAATCGAGCCATTCTTTTTTGAAATTGTCCCATTGCATATTCCATGAATATTGCAGGGTCCACTCCAAATGGGTGTTCATCATATTTCTCATTGACCTCTTCGATGCTGCTCATTACCAATGGAAGAAGTTTGTTCATTTGCATCTGAATAGCTTCCCAGACTTCGTCTCCATTCTCGGCCACTAATCTTGACAATAGATAAAGACCATAAGCCACATGTCGAGATTCATCTTGCTTCAACTTAGCTGTAAATTCAAGCATGCCGGGCATAAAATTGTTCTCTTTCAAAATTTTATGAAGTACATAATATCCGGTCTCTGCCATCGTGCCCTCAATGATCATATTATAAGTAACTGAAGCTATCGCCATGTTAACGGGAGAAGGGTCTGTTGTTAGTATTCCAAGTGCCTCTGGGAGGATTTCATAGAAGATTGTTTTATAACTTGGTGGAATGTGGTCTTCAATGCCTTCAGACGAAATGCCAATCACTTCTTTCAAGAATCTGTTGAAGCCATCAACATGCTTGGCTTCCTCCCATAAAAAAGAAGTTAAAAACATTTCTTCTTCTAATCTACCTTCCTGTGCAATCACCATAATCAGTGGCAACAAGTCTAATGTAACTGCTTCCTCTCCCGCTTGAAATTGTGCTAAAGTAGATAAGAAGGCGTCTTTGTCTCTATCGTTGAATTTATCCCAATCCGCTTTATCTTTTGAGAAGTCTATGTCATTAGGATTCCATATACCGTACTTCTTGGCTTTTTCCCAAAGCTTCATTGGGAATGAGCTTCTGTCTAATCCTGTACCGTTAGTGGTCTGATAAGATGTTCTTTTCATACTTTTGATCATTATAATTGAAGACAAAAAGGTAGGTAATTATTTACTAACTAATGATGTGTTTTTTGATTTGCAAAAAGTAAAAGTATTTTGATAATGAAAAGAACAACCTTTTTTAATTTTAGAACGTCAAAAGTTAAAGTATGCTTCTGCATTTCGATAACTGATGTCAGCTACAAGTTTACCTAACCATTTTATGTCATATGGGAGTTCGCCATTCTCGACATCATTGCCGATCATGTTGCAAAGGATTCTTCTGAAGTACTCATGTCTTGGAAATGAAAGAAAACTGCGACTGTCGGTGAGCATGCCGATGAAGCAACTGAGCAAGCCCATATTTGAAAGTGCATTGATCTGCTTTTCCATACCATCTTTTTGATCTAAGAACCACCATGCTGAGCCATATTGCATTTTGCCTTTTATTGAACCATCGTTATAGTTTCCAATCATCGCTGCGAATACCTCGTTGTCACGCGGATTTAGATTGTATAGAATTGTTTTAGCGAGCATATTAGAGTTGTCGAGTCGATTCAGCAATTTTGACAATGGGTATGCTTGTTCGAAGTCACCTATGCTATCAAAACCAGTATCCGGTCCTAAGTCTCGGAGCATTCGCTCGTTATTATTTCGAAGTGCGCCTAAGTGAAACTGTTGAACCCAACCTCGCTTAGCATACTCAATTCCGAGTCTATAAATACAATCAGACATGAATGCTTCAGCATCCGATTCTGATATGGTTTCACCTTTAAGTTTTCTTTCGAATATATTCTTTACTCGACTCTCAGTATAATCACTTGCGTAAATACGACTTAAACCATGATCCGCTAATCTACAACCATGTGTATGAAAGTAGTCCAATCGATTATTCAAGGCATTATGAAGGTCATCGTAATTGGTAATCTCAATATCTGCAGCTTGACTTAATTTATTTACGTAAGTGGGGTAGTCCGCACTTGAAATAAGAATTGCCTTATCAGGCCGAAATGCAGGCAGCATCTTGAAGCCCATTTGCTCTTGTTTGCCTTTTATGTGATGCTCCAAGCTATCTATAGGATCATCAGTGGTACAGACTACTTTTACATTTTGTTTTATGATTAGTTTTCTTGTTCTGTATTCAGATGAATTAAGCATTTCTTTTGTCTCATCATATATCTTATCAGCATTATCGCTACTTAGAAGATCGTTGATGTTAAAGTATCGTTGTAGCTCCAAGTGCGTCCAGTGATAAAGCGGATTGCGCATAGTATAAGGTACAACTTCAGACCACTTTATGAATTTTTCTCTATCGCTTGCGTCGCCTGTGATGTACCTTTCGTTTATCCCAAGCGCCCTCATGGCACGCCACTTATAGTGATCTCCAGCCAACCAAACTTGAGTTATGTTAGAGAACGCATGATCATTGACTATTTGATCAGGTGGCAAATGGTTATGATAATCAATGATTGGTTGAGGTGCAGCGTATTCATGATAGAGTAATTCTGCTGTTTTACTTTGGAGAAGAAAGTTATCGTTTAAAAATGGTTTAACACTCATCTACTGCTTAGTCGGTTTATATTGAATAGTTATGACTCAATGATCTGTAAATCGCGTACTCGAATTCATTGGTAATGAAATGTAATCAAGAATTTTGAAAGCCCCTTCAATTCTTAGATCTAAACTACACGAAGACGAGACAATTCATTGTTATTCGATTTGAGTATTAATATTGAACAATAGTATTATTTAGAGGAGGAAAGATGATCCATTGATTTACTACCTTAGTTTTTTAGTTTTTATAAAGGAGAACTGATATAATGCACTTGTTTAGTTTGTCAACAACAAAATTCAAAATGAAAAGATTTTTCTTATTTGTAAGTATCGCACTATTTATTTCATGTCATTCGACTCATCATATTGTAGCTCAAAGTAGTGATATTGGTTCTTACACGATGGTTGTTGAAGGATATGACTGGGGCCCTGGCGCTAGTAAGGTGATTTTAATTTTAGATGAAGTTGTTTCAAGTGTTCAAAAAGAAGACTTTTCCATTAATGTCAAGAAGCAAGCTGAATGCAATGGCATCAAGACGGATGCGAAGAGTGGAGGAAGAACTATTTTATATGCTTATGTATCTGACGAAGTTGGAAATAAAAGAGCAGAAGGAAAATACATTACTTTGGTCTTATTGGTTGCGCCGAATTTGGACATCAGCTCTCCTATGCAATACATCCCTCAATGCAGTGGTAATGTTTGGGCGAATTACACAATGAGTATAAGAAGTAATTCGAGTCAGAAGGTTTGGGAAAACGAGATAGGTCGAATCCATCCACTTGTTGATGAGTTTGATCTAAGCGGAAAGTTTGTCTTTAATTCTGATATCACGTTGACTTATGCTGACTTCACGCCGTCAGTTCAACAAGATAAAATTCCATTGATCATTTGGTTACATGGGGGAGGAGAAGGCGGCACAGATCCTACAGTTCCATTAATGGCTAATCGAGCAGCTAATTATGCTGCTCCAGAGATCCAAGATTATTTTGGAGGTGCTTATGTATTAGTGCCTCAAAGTCCGACTTTCTGGATGGACAAGGGTACAGGAGAGTATACACGTGGAGATGTGAATGATATGTACAATGAATCGTTGATGGCATTAATTAAAGATTACGTTGCTGAGCACCCAAAGGTTGATACGGATAGAATCTATGTTGGGGGTTGCTCTAATGGCGGTTATATGAGTCTAAAGTTAATGCTCCTTCATCCTGATTATTTTGCTGCTTCTTTTCCAAGTGCTTTAGCTTATCACGCAGAGCATGTTACAGATGCACAGATAGAAAGTATTAAAGAGATGCCTATTTGGTTTATTCATTCTAAGGATGATCCTGTTACTAAAGCTGATGAAACAGTTGTACCTGTTTATAAAAGGTTGATGGCTGCTGGAGCAAAAAATGTGCACTTCTCATATTATGATCATGTAGTTGATATTACTGGATTTTATGGAGGAGAGAACTTTCATTACTTAGGTCATTTTTCTTGGATATACTCTCATGCTAATCTTAGCAAATTGGATTACGATAATAAGCCAGTAAAGTTGAATGGAAGATCTGTAACTGTGATGGAATGGTTGGCAGCCCAAAAGAAATAATATACTTAGATACTTTTTAAATAGAATACTTGCTACTCCTGATATATGTTGTTGAACATAAGGGCCAAGAGAAAGAAGATATGCTTTTTAGGGATTCTAATTGCCTTAGAGCTATCAAGTGTTTTATGTGCCACGATACAAAAGAAAAGTATTTTTAAAATGTTGATTTACCGTTTTGGATAAAAGTGCCGATCGCCCATCAGTATCACCCTTCTTTAATTAATAATGTCTCAAAGCTGACAAGTGGGTAAATGATATACTCATATTGAATATGATTTTCCAATATGTCGCAACCATTCTTTATTGCCTACTGTATACCAAGTATTAGAATAACAAAGTCATTATGAAAAATAGCATTTGGTTTTTAGGTTGTGTGTTTTTGACCATTTTGTCTTCATGCATTGGAGATGATGTCATAGATGATGCCGTCGAGCCTATTGTTAGAATTGAAAATCTTATAGATTCGATTCAAGTAGGAACAGACTATCAGTTTGAAGCATCTTTTCTAAATAATGTTGGTAAGCCGGAGTCTGTTCCTTTGAGTTGGTCGTCATCTGATTCAGATGTAGTGAGTATCACAGATGATGGTACAGCATCAGCACTCAACCCTGGGTCAGTGATCATCACAGTATTTGCTCAGACATCAGCGTCCACTTTTGAAGAATCTTTTGATCTCAATGTAGGTGCTTCTACCACTACTGTAGTTCAGCCTACTTCTAGATCAGGTGTGATCAGAACAACTAGCTCTTATGATCTAACAGGTGATTTTACGATAGAAGAAGTGGATGGATCCTTAGTGGTTAATATTGCTGAAAATTATAGAGCCAGTACTGCATTGCCAGGGCTATATGTTTATCTGACTAATAATCCCAATACAATTGCAGGAGCCTTAGAGATTGGTGCGGTAGAAGTATTTGAAGGAGCTCATGCATACTCTTTAGCCTCTGTAGGATTGAATGACTACAACCACATACTATACTATTGTAAGCCATTCAATGTAAAAGTAGGAGATGGTGAGATACAATAGATCATCACTTACACTCTTTAGCTAGTTTAATTCAAAAAAGAAATAATGAAAAAATATAGATACATATCACTCTTGTTAATCCTTTTCATATCAACAAGTAGTTTGATGGGCGGAGGTGGTTGGCCCCAACCTAAAGGAAAGGGATATCTGAAGTTATCTGAATGGTGGGTGATTTCAGATCAGCACTATACAGATTCCGGACTGATAGATCCTAATGTGACAACTGGTATTTTTAATACCAGCATTTATGCAGAATACGGATTTACTAACCGCCTTACTGGTGTATTGTATTTCCCTTTTTATAGTCGGACTTTTAGTAACAATATAGTCTCTGGCACTACTGGAGAGGTGATCACTCCGGGTGAAGCGATAAGCGGCTTAGGCGACACTGATCTGTCTCTTAAGTATGGCATCACAAAGCCTGGTTCAGGTTTAGCGATTGCCGTTACAGCCACTTTGGGTCTCCCTTTCGGAAATAGTTCAGGTGGTACTTTAGGCAATCTTCAATTAGGAGATGGAGAGTTCAATCAGATGATAACGGCAGACGCGGGTACAGGTTGGCAAGTAGGAAGTATTCCTTTCTTCGCTAATGCTAGTTTGGGATATAACAACAGGACCAAAGAGTTTTCAGATGAGATTAGGTATGGCTTAGAGTTAGGTGCTAATCTCTTCAATAATAAGCTCTGGGTCATAGGAAGATTGACAGGAGTTGAATCACGCCGAAATGGAGCTACGGCTGCCACAGCTAATGCCACAAGTATCTTCGCTAATAACGCTGAGTTCACAAGTATAGGAGCCGAAATAGCATATAATATCGGCGAAAATTGGGGTGTATCTGCCAGTGCAACAGGAGCCGTAAGAGGCGAGTTAATCTTTGCAAGCCCTTCCTATTCATTTGGGGTTTTTAGTAAGTTTTAGCCACATAAATCTTACTACACAAGGGCATCGCTTTCATATCAAGTTTATTTCATATATATTGAACTTATATTTGTAATAAGCAGTTAATCAATCTGTAACTTATGATGATTTATTCTATATTTGCAGAAGCATCGACGCCAAAGAAACAGAAGAAGTAGTTTTCTTATTTTGAGACCTTAGTCGAAAGAGCCTGAGTTTGGGAGCAAACTTGGGCTTTTTATTTGCATATACCCCAACTAATATGGATACGAAGTAGAGAACCTTGACGCTATTTCTTTACCGGCTTGATATTGGTTAGTTCGATCTTGGACAACTCGGTCAAGTCACCTGACTCGTATAGACTGTCCATATCACTGACAAGAGTATTTTTACCATGTTTATAGTTCACATAATCTTGGAAGGTTATGCCACCTATGACCCTTTGATTATATGCTGATCTGAATCTAACACCGCCACCATTTACATGAAATGAATAGGCTAAGTAATCTAGGTGATAAGTTTTTGTGTCAAACCAGTATACATAGATATCATCATAATCTTCTCCACCTCCTTCTTGATCAAATGTCACCTGCACCTTAAAGTAATCCTTTCCTTTTATGGTTACTTTACCCAATAGTTTTTTATTAACAGCTCCGTCATTCAGAAAGTACGGTAGAAATGCGAAGTAATGCACAGAGTTAACTGAGCTGGCATATTTCGCGGCAAGCTTGGCATCGATGTCTACTAGACTTCCATTGACCCATCTCTCTGAACCATCATTATGCATGACATCCTTTGTTTTTGTCTTTGTATTGTAGCGTTCATATCTGTAGACACCATTGTCAAAGTGGTATGTATAATGATGATCTCTAAAATCGTATTGGAAATGGGCATCTTTATAGGCATCACCTCCATATGCTTCTATTGCTTTATCAACTACAGTGGAAGCTGTCGGTTGAGCATATGCGCTTTTGAAAGGAAAAATGTTCATAAGCAGGATGAATAAAGAAGACAGCAAAATCTTGTCAATTCTCAAAATCTAAAGTTTGAATGTGTCTAACGGAATGAATGTCATTGCGTCGAAAGGACAAATTTAGGTAATAACAGAGCTTTGCTTCTTTTTATGGGATGTAAGATTTTATTCGGTTGAATCACGTGTTTGTAAGGTTGGTAGTTTCGTGGAAAAAATTATTTCTAAATCAAGCCGCAGGTCTCAATTCCATTTACCTTCGCACCATGACCATGTCTCAAGACAGTTTTACTATTAAGATCAAGCAGTTCGAAGGACCATTCGATCTATTGCTCTTTTTTATCGAGCGAGATGAGATCGATATCATGGACATACCGATCGCTAAGATAGCAGTGGACTTCTTAGCCTATATAAGGGCTTTGGAAGAGATGAATATAGATGTGGCAAGTGAATTCATACTAGTTGCAGCGACTCTGATGCGCATTAAGGCAAAGATGTTGTTGCCGAGACCAGAGCTGGATGAAGAAGGACAAGAGATAGATCCACGTCATGAGTTAGCTCAGAAACTATTGGAGTATAAGCGCTTTAAGGATGTACTTGATGACTTTAGGGTATTAGAAGAAGAGCGTGAGCAAATCACATCTAGAGGTAATACTAAAAAGGAGATTAGGTCAATAGCTGAAAAAGCACTCGTTGATATAGAATTGGAGTCATTGACGTTGTTCAAACTATTCAAGAGTTTTGAATCTGTCATGCGCAAACTTGAGATTCGAAATACGAAACCACGTCACATCGTGTTCAAGTACGATTACACAGTACAGGAACAAAAAGAATATATACTTACTAAAATCACTTCTCAAGCAAAGACATCATTTGAGTCCATATTTGATGGGTTGCGAGATCGCATGCATGCGATCATTACTTTTTTATCATTGTTGGAGATGATAAATGGCTTAGATGTTAAGATCACTTCTGGTGAGCAAATTAACCAGTTTTGGTTGGAGCCTATATCTGAGTAAAGGTTAGATCCCTTCAGTAGATAATTGGCAACCATATTTTATTCGTCAAAGCGTCCAAAATGAACGCTTATTTTAGGTTAGCAGCCACCTAAAGCAAACCATAATTTATTCTACATTTTTGTTTCCGAGAGCTCTGGAAAACAAGGATATTAAAGCTATCTTTGCGCAAATTTTAAAGGCATACCAAGCATGGCAAACGTAGGACATATCAAAGCAATCATAGGACCAGTTGTTGACGTAAGTTTTGGATCAGAAGGGACAGATCTTCCAGAGATTCTAAACGCACTTACAATTGAGAAACCTAATGGCGAAAAAATAATCTTAGAGTGCCAGCAGCACTTGGGAGAAGATAGCATCCGAGCAATTGCCATGGATGCAACTGACGGTCTTACACGAGGCATGGCAGTGACTGATACAGGTCGTCCGATTTCGATGCCTGTAGGTGAAGCTATAAAAGGTAGACTATTTAATGTAGTAGGTGAAGCGATCGATGGTATCGGAGAAGTTGTAAAAGATGATAGCGCCTATCCTATTCATAGAGATCCTCCAAAGTATGAGGATTTGAGTACAGAAACAGAAGTACTATTTACAGGTATCAAAGTGATTGATTTGATCGAGCCTTACTCAAAAGGAGGAAAGATTGGATTATTTGGTGGTGCAGGAGTAGGAAAGACTGTACTGATCATGGAGTTGATTAACAATATCGCAAAGGCATACGAAGGTATCTCTGTATTCGCAGGAGTAGGAGAGCGTACACGTGAAGGAAACGATTTGCTTAGAGAGATGTTAGAATCAGATGTGATTAAGTATGGAGATGAGTTCATGCATTCTCTTGAAGAAGGTGGATGGGATCTTTCTAAAATTGATAAAACTGCATTAGCTGATTCTAAAGCGACTCTTGTTTTTGGACAAATGAATGAGCCGCCAGGAGCACGTGCAAGAGTTGCACTTTCAGGTCTTACAGTAGCAGAATACTATAGAGATGGAGATCTCTCTGATCCTTCAGGAGGAAGAGATATCTTGTTCTTTATTGATAATATATTTAGATTTACTCAAGCTGGATCAGAGGTATCTGCCCTATTAGGTCGTATGCCTTCAGCCGTAGGATATCAGCCTACTTTGGCAACTGAGATGGGTGTGATGCAAGAGCGTATTACATCAACTAAAAGAGGTTCGATTACTTCTGTTCAAGCAGTATATGTACCTGCAGATGATTTAACGGATCCAGCTCCGGCTACAACATTTGCTCACCTTGACGCAACTACAGTATTGAGCAGAAAGTTAGCAGCAGAAGGTATATATCCTGCGATTGACCCGCTTGATAGTACATCAAGAATCCTTGATCCAGCGATCATAGGAGATGAGCACTACGACACAGCGTTTAAAGTGATTAACATACTTCAGAGATATAAGGAGCTTCAAGATATTATCGCCATCCTTGGTATGGAAGAATTGTCTGATGAAGACAAGTTAGTTGTGACAAGAGCAAGAAGAGTTCAGAGATTCTTATCTCAGCCTTTCTTTGTAGCGACACAGTTTACGGGTCTTCAAGGAGTATTAGTACCGATAGAAGAGACAATACGTGGTTTCAACATGATCCTTGACGGAGAAGTTGATCAATATCCTGAGGCAGCGTTTAACTTAGTAGGTACGATCGATGAAGCTATCGCTAAAGGAGAAAAGCTGTTAGCAGAGGCTTAATCGCAGTATATCTTTCACCAAATCTTGTAGTTGTGCAATTAGTCATCCTTACTCCAGAGAAAGAAGTTTACACAGGAACTGTAAAGTCTGTAAAAGTGCCAGGAACTTCTGGTCAATTTGAAGTCCTTAGTGGGCACGCTCCTATCGTATCTTCTTTAACAGAGGGCGAGGTAAGAGTCTTAGATGATAAAGGTGAGAAAAAGCGCTATACAATTGAGAGAGGTTTTATCGAGGTTATAAATGATGAAGTTTCTTTACTAGTAAGAGGCCTTCAAGAAGTAGCATAACACATTATCAAGTCCGTCCGACCCATTGAAAGGTCGCCTGCCATTTTATTATACACAAGTCAAGAATGCTTATATTCATGTGATTTTATATTTCTATGAACCCTTTCATAGTTTAGATACTTTATCTATTTATCATGGATACACTATATCGAAAGAGCAACTATGAGGCGATTGTGAAGAAGCTGAATCGCTTAGTACAAGGCAGTGATAACATAGATATAGCTGAAAAGCATGAATTACTTCAGGGTGAAGTAAATCAGATCATAGAAAGTTTGCGCAACCGCGGAGATCAATCTAATGCACGTATCCACTATATACTTTTAGCTGTGCCCTTAGCACTCATCGCCGTATGGCATATGATAACTACCGCCAGTTATGCGCTCGATATAAGTATACTCTTGATGATTGGCATTTTAATAGCATTGGCACATTTTCGTATGAAAAAGGTAATTACTGAAAGTCAAAGTAATTCTCCACAGAGTGCAAGCCCTGCATCTGACAGTGCGGCTTTTATACTAATGAAAATGACCTATGTTGAGAAAGCCATGGATATTAAGCGTTCGAGACTATTACTAGTGTCTATTTTCTATATCCTTTTGTTTCCACTTTTTTTGATTAGACTTCATGACATCACATTTGAAGGTGTGGCATTTGAATCTGGAGTCATGGCATATGTCGTAGCGTATCTAATCGGAGGAGCGCTCTGGTTCTTCTACTACAATAGAGCATTTGAAGTGTACGAAGACATAGACAAAAGTCTCGATTATATACGAGCAAGTCTAGTATAATCTAATATCATCTTAGATGAGTATTCCGATAAGAACCTTAAATTTCTGAGTCTAAGTAAGCTTAGTAAGTGTCTTTACAGCAGAGGTCGCAAATTAAGCTAATGCTCCTTCTAACTCCTCAGCTATGACATCATCTACTAAGACTCTACCACAGTGCTCACAAGCAGCGATGTTCTTGTATAGACCTATCTCTATCTGAAGTTGTGGTGGAATTCTGTTGAAGCAACCTCCACAAGAATCTCTTTTCACAGTCACAACAGCAAGTCCATTTCTATATCTACTTCTGATTCTATCGTAAGAATGTAGAATTCTCTCATCGATATCCTTTCTCGCTTTGTCAGAAGCTTTTCTAAGCTTCTTCTCTTCCGCATCAGTCTTAGCAATGATTTTCTCAAGTTCCACCTTCTTAACAGACAGGTTTTCTTGCTTAGAAGCAAGTTTTTCATTTGCCTCAGTAAGTGTAGCATCTCTCGTCTCCTTAGAAAGAGTCGCTTCTCTGATCTTCTTTTCAGAAAGCTGTATCTCGAGATTTTGCATCTCGATTTCCTTCGTGAGAGCCTCATACTCTCTATTATTCTTTACATCGTCTAACTGCTTACCATAGCGCTCTATGAGTAAGTTAGACTCCTTTATGTTGGCATTGTGGGAGCTAATCTCGCTATCTACTTCAGCAATCTTCTCTGCAAGTTTTGCGATTCTTGTCTCAAGACCTATTATCTCATCTTCGAGATCACTTACCTCTATAGGAAGCTCTCCTTTCAATACTTGGATCTTGTCTATCTTAGAATCTATCAACTGTAGTTGGTAGACTTTTCGTAGTTTATCAGAAACACCTTTTGTTACCTTCGCCATACTGGTTGTTATGAGTAAAAAACTGGGTTAGTCATTACTTTTGTGTAATGGGCCGCAAAGTTAGGGAATTTCTTAGAAACAAGCTGATGTATTAACTCTATGGTGTAATGCTCGCTTTCATAGTGGCCGATGTCTACGATCATAACCTGATTATTGGCATCAAAGAACTCGTGATACTTATAGTCCGCCGTTACAAATACCTGAGCACCTGCGGCTATGGCAGAAGGAAGTAGAAAACTCCCAGCGCCTCCACACAATGCCACTTTACTTATCTCGCCATCCAGTATTTTAGTGTGTCTGACGTTTTTAAGCAGCATTTGATCCTTGAGATATGCGATGAATGATGCTCCATCCATAGGCTTCTCTAAGTCCCCTAATGCACCAGAGCCTACTTCATAAGCTGATTCCATAGGTGCTAAAGCATGTGGCTTTAGTGTCTGGATATTTTTAAGCGATAGTTTTTGAGCAATCTTTTCGTTGACTCCATGCTGTAGGACATTGTCCAGATTAGTATGGATGGCGTATAAGGCCACATCGTTCTTGATAGCTTTGATCACAGCTCTATCGACATAATAGTTCGGGTTAAACTTCTTAATACCCTTAAAGATGATCGGGTGGTGTGAGATGACTATGTTGCATCCTCGCGCTATCGCATCGTCTACGACCTCTTCAGTAGCATCTAGTGATATGATAGCTCCAGTTACTTTCATTTCAGAATCACCTACGATTAACCCAGCATTATCGTAGCTCTCTTGAAACCGTAGGGGCGCTATACTCTCCAAGTATTCCGTAATCTCTTTTAATATCATTTTGTGTGATTTACATCAAATTTAAACCTTCACTTTTATTCTTTCCCTTTTTCGATGATTGAGGTAGTAGAATAACCTTCATGATAAGGTAGGATGACCACTTCTCCGCCATAAGACATGACGATATCTTTGCCTATCATCTTTTCGACTTTATAATCTCCTCCTTTGGTGATGATGTGTGGCCTTAGTGCTGTGATTAATTCCAATGGAGTATCTTCTGAAAATCCTATTACAAAATCCACACAACTTATATTTTGTAATTGTTCTGCTCTTTTCGCCCAGCCATTGATAGGTCGCTCGCTTCCTTTTAACCTTTTTACAGAGTCGTCACTATTTAATCCAACGATCAATATATCCCCTAACGCCTTACTTTCTTCCAGTGTTCTGAAGTGCCCGTGATGTAATATATCGAAGCACCCATTTGTGAAAACTATTTTGCCTTTCGGCAAAACCAGATTAGAACTGCCTTTCAGCAAATTCTTTTCAAATAAATCATATGAACTATAGCTCTTTTTGAGAATCATAATCTATGCTTTAGATCGATTGACAATGGGCATCAGAATCAGACATAATAGCCCAAAAATAATAGTGCAGAATATAGTCAGTGTGAAAAATGTAATCATTGCGAATGAAAACCCGTCTACCTCATTTACACCTAAAATCAATAATGCCTCCTTAATCATAAAGTGGTAACTCCCCATGCCACCAGGAGATGGAAAGACAATACCAAGTGTTCCAAAATCAAAAACCAAAATACCATCAAGAGCACTAAGATGTGCTGTAGGTTCAAAAGAGAAAAAGGCCAGATAGTGCATCAGAAAATACATCACCCAGATGCCAATAGAATGAAAAATAAAAGCTCCTACATTAGGCAACTTTCTAATCTGCATCAGCCCTTCTACAAAGCCTGCTATAAGTCCCTTTATCTTGGCTGCTATCGGA
>CALHUZ010000042.1 GCA_938039305.1 uncultured Saprospiraceae bacterium | reverse complement strand
TAAAGGTCCAGGAGGGCATTCATGGGGAGCATTTGGTTTGGTTAATCCTCATCATGCACTTGGAGATGCCATCGCACGATTTGTAGAGCGAGCAGATGTTTATGTAAGCGAAGGTCCAAGGACGTCTTATAATGTAGGCGTCATCAGTGGAGGCACTTCTGTAAATTCAATACCTTTTGAATCCATCATGGAGATAGATATGAGGTCTGTAGAACCAAGTAGATTGGATAGTATGGAGACCTTGCTGAAGCTATCTGTCATGGAAGCACTGGATAATCAAAATGAAAAAAAGCGCTTAGGGGCATTGCTCGAAGTTGATATAGTTCAGATCGGAAATCGCCCATCGGGTTCACTGGATAGTGATCTGCCACTCATACAAAGGGCACTGGCGACTACTGCTTTTTTAGGAAAGAGACCGAGCTTGACAAGAGGTAGTACAAACTCAAATATTCCAATCAGTTTGGATATCCCAGCTGTAACTATAGGTCGAGGTGGTGTAGGAGCTAATGCTCATGCACTTGACGAATGGTGGTTGAATAAGGAAGGTCACCGAGCTATTCAAATGGCCTTTCTTCTGCTCATAGGCGAAGCAACACTTTCTAATTAGAAAGTGGAAATTTCAGAACCTAACTCTTCGTGTTTAGCATATCAGAATTCAATGTAATCAGAGGCGATACATTCTGCTAACAAGTTTTGCAAATATGAGATCTCTCGCGATACCTCTATTTTTCTAATTAGTCACACTGCTGTTTTTACACCTCAGAGCATCTGTTTGCTTATAACCTAAGTCCTCTTTATGACTCTCTTGGACTTGAATCTTGAATTTGATTCTTGATCTTTCAAATCCCTTTTATTTAGGTAGCCCTATCTTGTTCCAACCGTAAGCTTCTCGCATCTTGTCGTAGATCGCTGTGTTCTCATAAATACCTCCAAATGCTTCAGAACCTGGTCCATATGCAAAGACTGGAATCATCGCCCCGGTATGATAATCAGATGTAAAGGCTGCAGAGATACTATCCATCTTGGAGTCAGGCTGAATCGCAAGACCTCCAGTCTCATGATCAGCAGTGATAACTACTAATGTCTCTCCGTCCTGTTCTGCCCAATCAAGTACTTGGCCGATGACACCATCAAATTCTTTCCATTCTGAGATGACCCAGTCGATATTGTTGGCATGTCCTCCCCAGTCGATTTGTGATCCCTCGATCATTAAGAAGAAACCACCTGTATCATGATTAGGAAGGAAGTTAAGGCTTTTGTCTACTGCATCCGGCAGGTAGGTTCTTCCATCCATTTGTCTAAGCGGCTCTTCGCTTGAAGTGAAATACCCAAAGTTCTTACTTGAATCAACTGACATATCCACAAGTTCTTCTTCGAAGTAAGAGGACATCACATATCCCTTGGACCTTAACTCAGCAAGTAAGTCGCGATCGTCATTCTCTCTTGAATCAAAGTGCTTTCTACCTCCTCCGACAAAGAAATCTATCTCTGTATCAAGAAAGTCATCCGCTATCTCTTCCATGTTCTTGCGATACTTGTTGTGAGCGATGAAGGATGCAGGTGTCGCGTGAGTGATAGAAGAAGTGGAGATAAGTCCTGAAGACAAACCTCTCAATTCAGCCTCTTCCAGTATAGTACCTATAGGCATCGTATCTCTATCTACGGCTATCGCTCCGTTATATGTCTTTTGTCCACAAGCAAATGCTGTCGCACCTGCTGCGGAATCAGTGATTAACTTGTTAGATGCATAAGGCTTATGAATGCCTACAACCGGCATTCTTTCAAAGTTTGACCTGTTACTATTGGCATAGGTTCCTGCAGATATCTGAGTAAGTCCCATACCATCGCCGATCAATAAAATGACGTTTTTAGCTTTTACAGGTGCCACTATTTTAGGAGTTACGATCTGTGTGGTAGAGCAGCTGCTCAAAAGCCAGATCAACATTAAAAAGCCAATTCGAAGGCTGTGGGATATATTATGCATAGTCGCTTCCTCTTAAGATGCCGTAAATCTATAAAAAGAAGTGAACTGCACAGCTATCATAGTTTCTTTTGCTTTGGTTAAGTAAGTGTGAACTGTTTGCCAGGAAGAGGTTGTACAACTCCTTTGAATTCTAATGTGAGCAATATGGAAGACAACTCACTTAATGTAATTTTAGAAGTATTGTGAAGCCAGTCCATCGTCGCCTCTTCCTTCGCTTTTAGCAAATCAAAGATGACTTGTTCTTGCGGAGTGAGTTCTATGAACAAAGTAGCCTGCTTATCTGAAGAGGATGGTTTTTGTGACCAGCGCATGATGTAAGCGATGTCATCGACACTTTCCATAAGATGAGCTTTGTTCTGTTTAATCAGGGCGTTGCATCCTGCGGAGGCATCGTCATTGATACGACCTGGGAAGGCAAAGACATCTTTGAAGTATTGATTGCCGAACTCTGCTGTGATGAGGGAGCCACCTTTTTTAGCTGATTGAACGACGATGACTACATCTGCCATGGCAGCGATGACTCGGTTACGCCTTGGGAAGTTTTCCCAGTCGGTTCTCATATTCGTTGGATACTCTGTGATGAGTGCGCCATTTTTCATGACTTCATCTGATAGATTTTTATGTGCAGCTGGGTAGATCACATCCATACCGGTGCCCATCACAGCGAGATTTTCTATTCCTTCTTTGACAGCAGTCTTATGTGCTATACCATCGATGCCATAAGCTAATCCACTGATGATCTGAACATTGAAGGCTTTTAGGTCTTCTACTAAAGTAGCACAGAGTTGCTGTCCATAGTTACTTGGTTTTCTGGTCCCGACTATAGCTACAGTCCTCGCATGATGTGGATCAAAATCACCTTTAGAATAAATCAAAAGCGGAGCATCAGCCATGTGCTTGAACCGAGTAGGGTAGTCTTCATCAAGGAAAAAGCTGATGTTTACATTGTTTTTCGTGCAGTAGTTGAGATCATGGTCGGCGATGGCCTTAGGATCAGTCTTAGCGATCTCATCAGCCAGTTGCTCACCGATATTGGGTATCCTGAGTAGTATTCTTTTGCTTTCGCTAAATATTTGCTGAACACTACCACAGTACGCGATCAGTTGCTTTCCCAACTTCGCCCCTACACCAGGAATTTTAGAAAGTGCTACTTGATATACCCTATCGTCGACATTCATTCATTGAAAATGAGAATTCTTTGACATAATAAAGAATAAGTGTTGTGAGCATTAGGAACAACTAGCATTTTTAAAGACCTCTCGCTCATAATATCAACTTTATGACATGAGTGATCATCCTTCTCACTATTTTCGCGATGTGATGATCAGAGCTTCATTCAGACTACAGATAAAATCTATCGCACTTGTGTTGATGATAATATTGGTCTCAACCTCGATAAACAGTCAAGTCAATGTTAAGATTGGATATAACATCGGTTTTCCACAACTCCCTGTTAATGACGACATCTTAGCTCAATACAGCCCAGCAGATAGTGAAGTCATAGATCCCTTCAGTGCTACAAGCTTTATGCATGGCATCCAACTAGGCCTTAGATATCGAGTGGGAAATATCGCAGCAGAAGTCGGATGGGAGAGTATCAGTAGAGATAGAACGGCACTGACCTATAGAGCCGCTAATGACAGCTTTACAGATAGGCAATACAACTACTCGCTAAGTGGGTTATCGGTTGGAGTGGATAACTACTTTGGGCGCTTTGGTCTGGGTAGTGTCTTGCTTTATAATAAACTGAGTATCGATAGAACGATAGGGAATAACAATCTTGGTATCGTCAATGATCGAAAGCTTGCGCTACGATTACAATTTATCTGGCAAGTACAAGAGAGCGAGATGGTAGCACTTCAGATTAAGCCGTATTATCAATTTAACTTGAAAGGGTATAACCTTTCTAATTTGGCAAACGATCTTGATGTGAGTGGCAGCATAGATGCTAATGAGTCACCTAAGATCTTTGGGATCTCATTGATATTTTATAATGGTAAACAACGGTAAAATTAGAATTCTGCAATTCAAACCTTGTCAGTTAAAATAGGACCTCTCGGCACTTTAGGTGTATAGTGATGATCCGGTCTGAGGTGATTCATGATCATGGCCCAAAGTCTTTCATATGGAATGATCTCGATCTCAAACGGCTGATCGATCAAGTCTATATCAGAATCCAAAAGACGATTAAAGTACTTCTCTGCAGCTCTTTCTACTCGTAATCGATTAAAACTATTCTTTGGGATCTCGATAAGCATCTTGATAAAGCAGTTGCTTCTAAAAGTCTCATCGTTACGCAGGTATCTGGAGGCATACTTATCAAGAGACTCTATTCTGTCGATGGCCTTATTGTATTGCTTTCT
>CALHUZ010000041.1 GCA_938039305.1 uncultured Saprospiraceae bacterium | reverse complement strand
ATTGTTGTCAAAGAAGGTTCAATAATAGATGATATTGGCTCATTACTAAATCCAACAAGAGCAATGTCTTGTGGAATCTTAATCCCAATAGTTTTCAAATATTGCATAGCACTTATAGCGGTCACATCATTGGCTGCAAATATGCCGTCTATTGCGAAAGGTAGGGCTAACACTTTTTTGATATTATTAATACCATCTTCAGGCATCAACGTAGATTCAAGAACCAAGGCTTTATTAAAGTGGATTTTATTTTGGTGTAAAGCTGCCTTATATCCATTTAAGCGATTTTTATAAATTTCCATATCGAGTGGGCCGGCAAAATGAGTTATGGAAGAACATCCTTTAGAAATGAGATGTTGTGTTGCTTGAAATCCCGCTTGAAAATCGTCAATCAAGACATTACTATTGTTGGGGAGGTCACAATGTCGATCAAAAAAAATATGAGGGATTTTGTTTCGTTTAACATTTTGAAAATGATCGTAATTCTTAGTTTCCATTGACACAGAAATAAGAAGGCCATCAACATTATATGCTAGTAAGGTGTCGACGATTTCTTGCTCTTTATCTAAACGTTCTAAAGACTGGCAAATGATGACTTTATATCCTAATTGGTTAGCCGTCTCTTCGATTCCTGCAATGGCTGATGAGAAAAAGTGACGCGAAATTCGTGGTACAATCACACCAATTGTATAGGTTTTACTTTTTCGAAGGCTTGAAGCAAGATGATTTCTATGGTATCCAAGCTCCTTAGCCACTTCGAGTATCCTCTCTTTAGTTTTTCTCTTGACTCTTGGGCTATTGTTGAGTGCTCTTGATACGGTTGAGCTATCAATCTCTAAGATTCTAGCAATATCATGGATGGTAATCTTACTACTTTTCATAGCCACACCTAAGTTCTACACATTATATGATTTATATTTTATAGAACTGTTTTGGATTATGCTCTGAAATCATCGATTAAAAGTACATAAATTGAAAAATACAATCGATTGTATTTTCAAAAGAATTAGTATTTTTGAATCATCATCATATAATAAATACCAGATAAACCGCTATGCCTATGCAATACGAAGTGCGTTATGCAGCTTCTCCACGAGAAGTCAAGACATTAGATACAGAAGGACTTAGAACCGAATTTCTGATCGACAAAATAATGGAACCTGATTCCATACAGTTAGTTTATACTCACTACGACAGGTATATTGCTGGAAGTGCTGTACCCACTATATCCCCTTTACAATTAGAGGCGATTGATCCGTTGAAATCCGATTATTTCTTGGAGAGAAGAGAATTAGGCATTATCAACGTTGGAGGACCTGGAAAAGTCGTTGTAGATGGTGAATCATTTGACTTAAATCATAAAGAAGCACTGTATGTAGGAAGGGGCAATAAAGAAGTCATATTTAGTAGTGATACTGGTAGCGATCCGGCAAAATTCTATTTGAATTCTACTCCAGCTCATAAGGCTCTACCTACGAAAAAAATCGGGCAGTCTGATGCTGAAGTTGTGGAATTAGGGTCAATGGAAACAGCGAATGCCCGAACTATCAGAAAATTTATAGTGAATAGTATAGTTGAGACATGTCAGGTTCAAATGGGCATGACGGAGTTGAAGTCCGGAAGTGTATGGAATACTATGCCAGCCCATGTTCATGACCGAAGAATGGAAGTATACTTTTACTTCGAGGTACCAGAAGATCAGGCAGTTTGTCATTTTATGGGACAACCGCAAGAAACACGGCACATATGGATGGCAAACGAACAAGCTGTGATCTCTCCACCATGGTCAATACATTCAGGATCTGGGACGAGCAGATATACTTTTATATGGGGAATGGCAGGAGAGAATTTGGATTATGGAGATATGGATCATTGTAAAATTAATGAAATGCAATGATCAGTGCCATTCTATTTGTACAACTTAAATAATTGAATTAAATGTCAACTCACCTATTTGATCTCCAAGGCAAGGTAGCCTTAGTTACTGGTAGTACACACGGTTTGGGAATGGCTATGGCTAGAGGATTGGGTCAGGCCGGAGCCACCATAATTGTAAACGGTAATTCCTCTCAGGAAAAAATTGATCGTGCATTGGAGCGTTATAAGGCCGATGGTATCAAGGCTTATGGCTATAAGTTCGACGTATCAAAAGAATCCGAAGTCAGCAGAGCTATCGATCAAATTGAAGAGGGCGTTGGTGCCATAGATATACTAATTAACAATGCTGGAATAATAAAAAGAACTCCACTTTTAGAAATGGAAGTCTCAGATTTCAAGGAAGTAATTGATATTGATTTGGTAAGTCCATTTATTGTGTCTAAACATGTGGTTAAAAACATGATCCCGAGAAGGAAGGGAAAGGTGATAAATATCTGTTCAATGATGAGTGAATTAGGAAGAAATTCTGTCGGGGCGTACGCTGCGGCAAAAGGTGGGCTAAAGATGCTGACTCAAAATATGGCTACAGAATGGGCGAAGCATGACATTCAAGTCAACGGCATCGGCCCAGGCTATTTTGCTACATCTCAAACGGAGCCCATCCGAGTAGATGGTCATCCATTTAATGACTTTATCATCAACAGGACGCCAGCAGCGAAGTGGGGCGATCCAGATGATTTAGCAGGAGCTGCAATATTTCTAAGCTCAAAAGCAAGTGACTTTGTAAATGGGCAAATTGTATATGTGGATGGTGGAATATTGGCTACAATTGGTAAACCTTCAAACGAGGCATAGTACAATGGCAATAATGAAAGTGATCTTTGTCATAGTGATCTTGGCAATCCATACAGATTGTAATCAGGTTAAATCATCAACCAAGGTTATCATAGAAAATACGCTCGAAGTAGAACGTTCATTTGAAACTGTAGCATTGACAAAAGACATGTTAAAAGCAAAAGACTTGTCTAAAATAGGTCTTAGAAATCATAAAACTGGTGAGCTACAGATCACTCAAGGAGTAGATAATGATGGAGATAAGATATTTGATGAATTACTATTTCAGCCTGTAATTGGGCCTCAGTCTAAAGAAATATTTGAAGTAATAGTAAGAGCGGAAAAAAAAGTAGTTGACGACGAGCACTGCTACTCAAGATTTGTTCCTGAACGAACTGATGATTACGCCTGGGAAAATAACAGGGTTGCATTTAGAATGTTTGGGCCAACAGCTCAAAAAATGAAAGAGGACAAAATTCCAGGAGGCACTTTAACTAGTGGAGTTGATCTTTGGTTAAAGAAGGTGGATCATCCAATAATAAATAAATGGTATAAAAAGACAGTCGAAGGTACTGGAACATATCATGAAGACACTGGAGAAGGATTAGATAATTTTCATGTAGGAGTAAGCAGAGGAGTAGGAGGAGTAGCTGTTAAAAAGAAGGAGGAGTATTACTTTTCGAAGAACTTCACTAAGTGGAGAACTATTACGACAGGCCCTATCAGAACAAGTTTTCAATTAGAATATGAAGCATGGGATGTTGATGGGCAGTCGATCCAAGAGTCCAAAACCATCAGTCTCGACTATGGGAGCAATCTTTCAAAATTTGAAACTACAATCAAAGGGAGTGATACGATCTCCATTGGATTGACATTGCATGAAAAGGATGGTGAGGTAACATCTAATAGCACAAATGGTTGGGTAAGTTATTGGCAACCGCATAGTGATTCAGAATTAGGTAGTGCCATAATCATGTCACCTGAACATTTTATAGGACATGAAGAATATGTTACTGATGCAAGGGATTTAAGCCATGCCTATGCCCATATGAAAGTTGAAAACAACAAAGCGGTTTACTATGCTGGTTTTGGATGGAGAGAAAGTGGTCAATACGAAAATGAGGCAGAATGGTCAAATTATCTAAACGACTTTTCATTAAAAATGAGGCGTCCTTTAAAAATAACTATTGATTCTAATTGATAGAATAAAGTATTAAGCTCTTGATTCTCTGATAAAGGATTGAGTTTTATGGATAGGTTTAGGTTCTAATAATCTTGACCTAAATGGGTAATCAAGTCCTCTCCAGCAATGTATCTCAATGTATTTTCTAATTTTATTTGTTGCTTAAAAATATCATTGATCGGGGTCACTCCTTGAGGAGCTTGAGGAGACTTGAGATAAAATGACAACCACTCTTGTATCCCGCTCATACCCGCACGTTTGGCAAGATCTAAGAATAATACTAAATCAAGTGCTAAAGGTGCTGCTAAGATGGAGTCTTTACATAAAAAATCAATTTTGATTTGCATAGGATAATTTAGCCATCCAAAGATGTCTATGTTATCCCATCCTTCTTTGTTATCACCTCTTGGTGGGTAGTAATTTATTCTTACTTTGTGATAGAGATCTTTGTATAATTCCTGATTTAAGGATGGTTCTAAAATCTCTTCAAGAACGCCTAGTTTTGAAACCTCTTTTGTTTTGAAGTTATCCGGGTCGTCCAAGACTTCTCCATCTCTATTTCCCAAGATATTCGTAGAAAACCATCCACTAATTCCGAGTGCGCGACACTTTAAGCCAGGGGCTAATATAGTCTTCATCAGTGTCTGACCTGTTTTAAAGTCCTTACCTGCTATAGGGGATCCAGTTTGTTTTGCAAGCTCTATAATAGCTGGGATATCACAAGAAAGATTAGGTGCGCCATTTGCATACGGGATGCCCAATTTTACAGCTGCATAAGTGTAGATCATACTTGGAGGGATGTCCTTATGATTATTCCTAAGTCCATCCTCAAGACTTTCTATAGTCTCATGTACAGGACCTTCTTCTATGTATATTTCCGTAGACCCACACCAGATCATGACTAATCTATCACAATTGTTTTGCTCCTTAAAAGTCTCGATGTCTTGCATGAGGGCCTCAGCAAGCTCCATTTTAGTATTTCTTTCCTTTACATGAGTGCCGTTTAACCTTTTGGCATAGCTCTTATCGAAAACGGCCTTCATCGGTCGAATCGCTTCTAATTCAGGGCGTAAATCTTCAAGTAACTTTTTATCTAACACATCTGCATGAAAAGCGGATTCAAATACATTGTCTTCAAATACGTCCCAACCTCCAAAAACGATATCCTTAACAGGGTGGAGGTCTACAAGATCCTTAATGAGCGGTTTGTTATCCTCTGTACGTTTGCCTAGTCTAATTCTTCCCATTTGCGTTAAAGAACCTATCGGTAAAGCCATCTCTCTATTAATTGCGCAGATACCTGCAATTAAAGTAGTCCCTACTGCACCCATTCCAGGGATCAATATCCCTAACTTTCCTTTTGCTTTTTCAACTTTCATAGATGACTTCTTAACTTTTCTTTACTGCTGATGAATTAGTATTTAATTATCCTTTTTCTTATGCCGTTCACGATAAGTCGAGAACTCTATACATGAGAAATATTTTGTTAACATTTGGCCGCAATGCTACATAATCCATATTGTATTACTGTCCTGTACTTTCAGGCATAGACTTGTATCAACTTGGGCCTTGCAACACTATTGATAAGCCCAAGTAATCATAAAAAAATCACAGGAACAATTCACTTTAATCGGCTCTGCTCATCCCATATAGTACAGGATAGTCTATATCCAGAAATTTTGCACATTCACATTAACTAAAAACTCATTTGATAGACAGATGACTATCACGACTTAGTCTATCAACGAAATGTACTTGGTTAAATGGAAAAAGACAAGGATCATATTTTCTGGGGTATAATAGGTTGTGGAGATGTAGCTGAAAACAAAAGTGGACCGGCTTTTCAAAAATCTAAGCACTCAAGCCTATTGGCTGTTATGCGGAGAAATAGTACTAAAGCCAAAGAATTTGCTCACAGGCATGAAGTACCGTTATGGTATGATGATGCTTCAGAATTATTGAAGAATGATGATATAAATGCTGTATACATCGCAACACCTCCATCATCGCATCTGGAACTTGCCTTGAGAGCATTGAGAGCAGGAAAGCATGTGTATTTGGAAAAACCAATGGTATTAGGTAAAAAGGAAGCATTGATTTTAACCCAAGCAGTGAGCAACGGTAAGAATAAGTTGGTTGTAGCCCATTATCGAAGGCATCTGCCATTGTATTTAAAAGTGAAAGAGTTGGTTAACTCAAGAGCTATTGGTGACATTAGCTTTGTGGATATTAAGTTTTTAAAATCTCACAAAGCAAATAAGGATTACAATTGGAGACTTAATGCATCAATATCTGGTGGGGGGCTTTTTCATGATCTTGCACCACATCAAATCGACCTATTATTATACCTCTTTGGTGATTACAAAGAGATAAGTGGTTTTGCTTCAAATCAGGGAAAAAAACATAAGGCTAACGATATCGTAAATGGTATTATTGGTTTTAAGAATGGCATTCAGTTTAGAGGGATTTGGCACTTTGATGCTCCAGACGAATTAGAAGAAGATAATTGTATCATATATGGAAGTAAAGGTACCATAAGCTTTTCATTTTATGGTGACGTATTAAAAACAAAGGTTAATAATAATACTAGTACTTATCATTTTAAAAACCCTGAATATGTACAACAACCGCTCATTCAGGAAGCGATTAATTATTTTTTAGACAAAAGAACAAACCCTTGCGGAGTGAACGACGGAGTTATCGTAACTACAATAATGGAAAATTTTACGAATGGCTTAAATGGACAAAAATGAAAATATCCTCAAATGACAGACCTTAATCTGCTAGCATGATACAAGACATATGTTACTACAGTCTGTTTAATGATTTCAACAAAAAGAAATTTAATAGAATGAAATTTAAAATAGCGCTGATAGCTATTCTTTTCGCAGCGATATCATCTTGTAAAAATATAGATAAAGAGAAGGTCCTATATTTAGCACATACACTTCCACAAAGCCACCCTGTACATAAGGGGATTGTCACTTTTCAAGATGCCCTTGCGACCAAATCCAATGGGTCTCTTAAGGTTAAAATATTTCCTGATGCACAATTAGGCTCAGAACGAGAAGTGTTGGAATTACTTCAAATAGGAAGTCTAGCGGCAACAAAAGTGAGTGCGGCAACATTGTCAAACTTTGTACCTGAATATCACATTTTTGGAATCCCATATTTGTTTAGAGACAAACAACATCAATTTGATGTTTTAGAAGGGCCAATAGGTAAATCAATACTTGAAAAAGGAAGTAAATTTTGGCTGAGAGGGTTGTGTTATTATGATGCTGGAAGTAGAAGTTTTTACACAAGTAAAAAGGCTATAAGAACTCCTGATGATTTGAATGGCCTTAAAATTAGAGTTATGAATAATCAAATGGCTATTAATATGGTCAACTCTCTTGGAGGATCGGCAACACCCTTGTCTTATAGCGAATTGTACACAGCCATTCAACAAGGAGTAGTGGACGGAGCAGAAAACAACCCTCCTTCATTTGTATCTTCTAACCACTTTGAAGTAAGCAAATACTACACTTTGGATCAACATTCATCTATACCAGATGTCCTTTTAATTGGTACCAAGTATTGGGAGCAATTGTCAGCAGAAGAAAAATCCTGGATTCAAGAAGCGGCAGATGAATCTGCACACGCTCAAAAGGAATTTTGGAAAGAATCCGTAGAGAAATCAATGAAAACAGCAAGGGAAGCAGGGGTAGAGGTTATCATTCCAGAAAAATCCTTGTTTGCAGAAAAGTCCAAATCAGTAGTTAAGAATTTTATAATTCAATATCCAGAAATGGCTTCGATAGTTGAACAAATTAAAAAGCAATAGAGATGCAAATAATTGAACAATATTTTAAGAGAGCGAGTCGATTATTGGAATTACTTCTAATTGTGATTTTTGCACTTTTAGTTACGGATGTATTATTTCAGGTATTTTCAAGATACATTCTTGGCACATCATTTTCTTGGACAGAGGAGTTTGCTCGCTTTTCATTGATCTGGATGACTATAATAGGTGCCACTTATCTTAGTGCACATAGAGAGCATTTGTCAATGGACTTTCTATATCAAAAAATGTCAATCGGCAATAAGATAAAAGTGTCGGTTCTAATTGAAGTATTAGTATTTCTTTTTGCACTAATTGTGATGGTCATTGGTGGCTTCAACTTGGTATATACAACGTTACACCTAGAACAACTTTCAGGTACATTACGCATCCCATTAGGTTATGTTTATGCTGTGTTCCCATTTTGCGGATTACTTATCATGAGCTTTTCCATCTATCATATAGTTAATCTTTCTAGTGGCGCTCATAAAGATAAAGTATGAGTATTGAATTGATAAGTATATTAGTCTTGTTTGTAAGTTTCTTTGGGCTTTTGCTCATCAAGGTACCAGTAGCATATAGCATTGGAATATCCACTACGTTGAGCCTTTTGTTAAATATTGACAAGTTACCAGCAATCACGACAGTTGCGCAACGCATGATAATTGGCATAGATAGTTTTGCACTTTTGGCAATACCTTTCTTCATACTCGCGGGCGAAATCATGAAACAAGGTGGAATCGCAAACCGTCTGATCAATTTTGCGAAATCAATGGTTGCCAGTTTGCCAGGCGGATTAGCTTATGTAAACGTATTGGCATCGATGCTTTTTGGTGCCATATCAGGATCCGCATTAGCCGCTGCTTCAGCTATTGGTTCTATCATGACAGATAGAATGGAAGTAGAGGGATATCCCAGAACATTTAGTGCGTCGGTGAACCTTACTTCATCAACGACTGGATTATTAATTCCGCCCAGTAACATTCTTATCGTTTATGCATTAGCAAGTGGAGGTTCTGCTTCTGTTGCAGCTTTATTTGTTGCTGGATATCTCCCAGGTATTTTTCTAGGTTTGGCATTGATGGGGTATATCGCCTATGTTTCAGTTTCAAGAGGATTCTCGAAAGGGAAGAGAGCAACATCATATGAGGTATGGACTTTTTTTAGAAAGGCCTTCTTCAGCTTAATGCTTTTGATTGTGGTGGTTGGTGGTATTGTTGCAGGAATTTTTACGGCTACTGAAGCTTCAGTCATTGCAGTATTATATGCGGCGATTCTAGCCTTAGTATACAGGGATATGAAGATTAGAGACTTTCCTAAGGTACTTTTATCGAGCGCTAAAACTACTGCAGTCGTGATGTGGTTGATTTGCACATCAATGGCGATGTCCTGGCTGTTTTCTTTCGAAGGAATACCAGAAATGATCAGTTCATTTTTGTTAGAGCAATTAAATAATAAGTATGCCATCTTCATGGCGATCAATGTAATTTTGTTA
>CALHUZ010000040.1 GCA_938039305.1 uncultured Saprospiraceae bacterium | reverse complement strand
TGCTACGGAATAAGCAAGCCAATCAAGTCATAGATACTGGGGTAATCCTTTATAATAAACATAGCGAATAGCTCCTAAATTCTCCGCACATTCTATAATTCATTAATCTTAACCGTTATTGATTTAATCGTATTTTGCGATTAAATCAATAATAAGAACTCCTTGGAAGGATAAGTGCGTCAATAGCCATTAAAGCATTGATACACACTCACACACAAATCAATGGCTTGAATTAACGCCTAAGACCAATTCATAACCCAAAGGCATCTAACGCCAAACACTTTGAACAGTTATAAAATGAACAAACGAATCATCACATCCCTGTCTACAATCTTCTTTCTTAGTATTCTTATAATACTAAATAGCTGCACTAATGCTGCTAAAGAAAATTCACATAGCACAAGCAAAACAGAAAAAACTATTTACGCAAGTGATGTTATTTCGTTTTTTAATGATTGGAATTTGATATTAGGCGATGGCTCAAATGCTGGCCATGCAATTGATTTTGAAAATAAGGATTTCTTCTACACTGAAAATGATGGTAAAACAAACTGGGTCGTTTACAAAGCACCTAATGCAGGAGATACACATGGTACTTCAAATAATACACGAACAGAATTAGCCCAAACAAAAAAATGGTCTGCAGTCACAGATGCTAAGTTGACCGCAACACTCAAAGTAATGAATGTATCAACTACAGGTGATGCTCGCGTAGCTGCTTCATACTCAGTAGTCATCGGTCAGATCCATAGTGCTGATGGACATGAGAACGAACCACTTAAAATATTTTATAAGAAATTTCCTGGCCATACAAAAGGTTCTATTTTTTGGCATTATGAAATCAATACGGCAGGTGATGACAATTCTGGAAGATGGGATTATTCTACAGCTGTCTGGGGTCATGACTTTTCTGTTGTGGGTACTGAAGCGAACACCTTCCCTGAAGAGCCAAAGGATGGAATTGAGTTAGGTGAAGAACTCAGTTATGAAATCGAAGTAAAGGATGGTGTGATGAATCTAAAGTTCACAAGCGAAGAACATGAAACTAGAACATTTGCAAAAAACTTAATCGCATCAGAATACACAACCACTGCAGATATACCACAGCAAACTCAAGAATTATTCGTCCCTATTGGCCAAGACGGAGTAGAGCGTGAAAATGCGTATGCTGATGAAGGACTCTTTTTCAAGTTAGGATCTTACAATCAAACTAATGGAAAATCTCCTGAAATAAATAAAAACTGGTGTTCTGGTGCAGAAACGCATGGCGGCAATATTCAAAAACAATATGAAGATGGTAACTATGCCGAAGTGTGGTTTAAAGCTGCTAGTATATATGTAAGCGACGATGCCATATCCAATGAAGGCTACTTCACTAAAAATGATTAAACCATTAATTTGGCCAACTCGTCAACGCTTACTTAGTACTCTTTAAAATACTTCCCAAATGAACAAATTCATTTTTGCACTTTGTATCACCTTCCTCTTTTCTTGCCAACAAGAAAAAATTCAATCTCCAGAACCTACAGAAGAAATCGAGCAAGCCATCAAGGCAGTTGTAGAAGGAGAGACTTATGCATATATGGAAAAGGACTATCAGAAGTGGGCATCTTACTGGGATCACAGCAGTGATGTATTGCGATTAGATGTTTCTGATGCAGGGTTCGCTCAACAAAGAGGTTGGGATAAAAGTGGTGGAAAATTAGAATCTTTTTTTAAGGAGAATCCAGAACCGATAACTTCAACTTTCGAAAACTCCAACTATCTTGTTTTTCATGACGTAAACTTAGCATGGGTCGCATTTGATCAATCTTGGACAACGAAAGACGGAGAAGAGAGCGTTGCAAAAGCAACCATCACCTTAGTAAAAAAAGACAACGCCTGGAAAATCATATCCTACACGGCTATTCAATATAGTGCAGAAGATGAAAATGTAGATACTTTAGAAAGGGAGTAAACCGAAAACAGAAAAGGACCACAGATGTTCGGACGACGGACCACCGCTTTAAAAGAGCGAGTGTCAAGTTCAAGATTAAAAGGCAGATGTTCAGAGCTCGGATCACCAATTCAAAAGATCGAGTTCAAGTGTCAAGTTCAAAATCATAATTGACGATTGATTTTTGGAAATTTGGCAGCCGCTTTTTTCTAAGAGCATTTATCAAGTTCTATTCTGAAGATGGATCTTCGGATGCAGATAATAATTAAGAAGGATCATCTGCGTTCATATAGCATGCGAACACCCCACTCTATGTACAAACTGATTTTCTTGAGCATATCCATATTCATATGTCAACTTTCATTTGCGCAAAGCGAGAAGTTAGATATCGATGGAGCCATCATCATTTCCAATAGCGAATCCGCTACACCTGCAGCTGGAACCATAAGATGGAATGGCCAAGATTTTCAAGGGTACGATGGCACAAAATGGAGAACCTTCACTTATACCATGGATGAGACAAGTGGATCAGGGGTTAAGGTAACTGATGATTTCGCAGGAAGTGGGCCATTGCTGAACTACACTACAAATAATGCTTCTGCCGTCCCTGGTGTAGCAAGAACTGATGGGCGATATAGAGCCGAAGTGCACGACAATTCCAATAACGTCACAACACACTTCAATCAAGATCAGGGTCGCCTTGATGCCAAGGTAGTCAGTTTTCCATTTGAATATATAGTACGTAACATAGAAATAGGGGCTATTGATGATAGCCAAACGGCACCGCCAGCTGTTAACTCTTATATATTTACTGGTATTCAAGCGCATGTCTATCCAGACTTTAATAGTATCAACTCTTCACACTTTGTAGTCGGTCATCGCGGCCCTACTGAAAATACTGTCGAAGGCAAGAACACTGTCAACGGATCTTCAACTGTAAATGACGCTGGAGTAAATGTACTACCAGATGGTCGTGCAGACTTGCGCGTAGTAGGTCTCGCAGATAACACGCTGCGATGGTATTATCAAGTACCAAATTTTGATATCGGTAATACTTCGGATAACTGGATAGCCTATAAAGGAACTGGCCTCATGCCCGGGTCACCACCATTATTCGGCGATACTATCTACATCGGCCCCATCACGTACGCTTATGGTTCTAGCAATCTTCCTTTTGTTGGTACGATAGATAGTATCGAGTTGGTCGGCGAGACTCCTTAATACTGCATCCATTATTATAAGCCATCAGTTCGATTCTATTTCCTAATTTGTGTTGAAGAACAATCGCTGATGTCAGTGCAAAGTGATTATTAATAAATTCATCATGAATAAAGGTATTTGGCTTATAGCTCTTTTCGCTTTCGCAAATATGCTAACGGCGCAATCCCTCGTCTACGACGTAGTTTTGAAAAATGGGAAAGTCATGGACCCCGAAACGGGTTTTGAAGGCATTAGAAATGTAGGAATCACAAATAATAGAATAGCTGAAATCTCTGATCAAGATTTAAAAGGCAAAGTTGAAATCGATGCTTCCAATCTCGTAGTGGCTCCGGGCTTCATAGATCTGCATGTACATGGCATGACCAATAAAGCTCATGCATACCAAGTAAGAGATGGTGTTACAACAGCATTGGAATTAGAATCAGGGAAGCCCTTCTTAGGTGATTGGCTTGCTGCCAAATCTGGAAACTCAATAGTCAATTTTGGTGCTACCGCATCCCACTCTACCCTACGCGCTTTAGCTATGGGCCGATATAGTCACTTCTTTACAGAAGCCAAAAAAGTCATTGAAAGAGAAGGTTTCGATAGTCCCAATCTAATGAAGATCCAACTCAATATGGGAAGGTCAGGATACCAAGCCTTAACCACCGAAGAAATGGATAACCTGAGGCCTATGCTTCAAGCAGGTTTAGAAGCAGGAGCACTTGGGATAGGCGTTCCGGTAGGATATTATCCTGGCGCGACACATGAAGAGATATTTAGAGTATACGAGTTAGCAGCAGAGCGACGAGCACCTATCTTCTCTCACACCAGAGGATTTGGCATGCCCGGCATACATGAGGCCATAGCCAATGCTACTACCTCTGGAGCACCACTACATATCGTACATGCTAATAGTCTTTCACTTGGCGAGATACAAGTGACCTTAGACATGGTAGCTGCAGCACAAGACAGAGGACTTGATATCACAACAGAAGTGTATCCTTATACGGCTGCTTCTACTTCATTAGAATCTGCACTCTTTGATTCTAATTGGCAAGAGGAACTTGACATAAGCTACAATGATCTACAATGGGAAGCTACAGGAGAACGCCTAACAGAAGCAACTTTTAAAAAGTACCGCGAGGAAGGTGGCATAGTGATCATCCACATGATGAAACCAGAGTGGTTAGTTAGCGGCATTTCAGACGAACGAACTATGATTGGATCAGACGGCATGCCTTATGCTCCTGGTGCCCATCCAAGAACA
>CALHUZ010000039.1 GCA_938039305.1 uncultured Saprospiraceae bacterium | reverse complement strand
CTTGTCTATATAGCGCATCACATAACCTGAAGTAAAATCTAAGAACGGCAGTCGCTCCATATCGGGATCTTGAATCGTCGGCGTACATGAAGAATATCCATGTTTGTCCATATGATTGATCAATCTGCAGACATACTTATTGGTCAAGTCACACTTCAGTGTCCATGAAGCATTCGTATATCCAAAGGCAAGCGCAAGATTTGGAAGGCCACTGAACATTACACTTTTATAAGATACAGTTTTACTAAAGTCGACTGGTTTTCCATCCACTTCAAATGTTGCGCCTCCCATCTGAAGCATATTAAGCCCAGTTGCGGAAACAACAATATCTGCATCTAATTGCTCACCCGATTTCAATTTGATTCCGTCTGTTGTAAAAGTTTCGATGTGATCGGTAACTACTTCTGCCCTCTCTTCTTTGATAGCTACAAATAAATCCGCATTAGGTACCAGGCAGATTCGTTGATCCCATGGTTTATAACTTGGCCAGAAGTGTTTTAGGTCATAATCTTTGCCCATCTCTTTTTGTACTCCTCCTACTAAGAGTTTCTTCATAAAGTTGGGCCACTTTCTTGCTGCAGCAAATGACAATCTTTGAAACAAGATCTTGCGCCATCTGGAAATAGAGTATGCCATCTTTGCAGGCAATACCTTATTCATCCAATTAGCTATTTTATCTTCATCAGGTGCTGAGACTACATAAGTTGGAGAGCGTTGCAGCATAGTCACATGTTTCGCCTTCTTAGCTAACTCCGGCACTAAAGTAACTGCAGTTGCTCCACTGCCTATGACCACTATCTTTTTGTCAGTATAGTCCAGATCTTGAGGCCACTTTTGAGGATGGATCATAGTTCCTGAAAAATCCGAAACACCTTCATAGTTAGGCGTATATCCTTCTTTATAATCATAGTATCCAGAACACATCGAAAGGAAGTTGCATGTATAAGTAGTCGTTCCTCCACTTGCCTTATCATCAACTTCAAGTGTCCATCTTGACTCTTCGGAAGACCATGAAGCCTTCTTAAAGTATTGACCAAGTATGATGCGCTTTTCTAAATCAAACTCTTTGATCGTCTCATGGAGATAAGTCATGATGGATGGACCGTCGGCAATCGCTTTCTTACTGGTCCAAGGTTTAAATGCAAACCCAAGTGTGTACATATCTGAATCAGATCTGATACCTGGGTATTTAAAAAGGTCCCAAGTCCCTCCTATCTTATCTCTTCCTTCGAGTATAGCATAGCTCTTATCAGGACACATCGTCTGCAGATAGTATGCCGCACTGATACCTGAGATACCAGCGCCTATGATTAATACATCGAAGTCTTTAGTTGACATAATGAGTTTAGCTTACTTATGCCTTCAATATCATGATTTTATGTGTGCTCGCCTAACTATACAGGACACTTTATTGGCTACATCTCTAACTATGGTACAAAACCTAACTGCGGTTTCAAAAAATTAAATAGATAGACAGCCTGACATCTCGTGGACTCAGGAATACTATGAATTGCCTTAAAGAGAAATTAAAAAAGTGGAGTAAGACTTATCTATACATCACCTCTTTTACAGCCTTGATCACCTTAGCTGTAGTAGGTAAGTATTCATCTACAAACGGTGCTGCATAAGGTAGAGAAGTATCTGCACTATTGACTCTTGTGACAGGCGCATCGAGGTAGTCAAATGCATACTTCTGTATCTCATAAGCGATCTCTGATGAGACACCTGCAAAAGGCCAGCATTCGTCCACTACAACAAGACGATTAGTCTTCTTTACAGAAGTAACGATAGTCTCATGATCGAGTGGTCTGATCGTACGCAGATCGATAACTTCTGCACTGATACCTTCCTTCTCTAACTCGGCAGCTGCCGCTTTAGAAACCTCCATCATCTTATTAAAAGATACGATTGTTACGTCTGTACCTTCTTTTCTTACAATTGCCTTTCCGATTGGTGTTAGATATTCTTCCTCTGGTACTTCTCCCTTTAGTCCATACAACTGCTCTGACTCCATGAAACAGATCGGATCGTTGTCTCTAATCGCTGACTTCAGTAATCCCTTCGCATCTGCTGGATCAACAATAGATATCACTTTAAGACCTGGACAGTTAGCCATCCAACTCTCAAACATCTGACTGTGCTGCTGAGCCAACTGACCCGCAGATCCAGAAGGGCCTCTGAATACAATCGGGCAAGAGAACTGACCTGCGCTTTGTGATAATGTCTTAGCTGCATTGTTGATGATCTGGTCAAATGCGAGTATGGCAAAGTTCCATGTCATGAATTCAACGATAGGTCTTAAGCCATTCATCGCTGCACCTACACCTATGCCAGCGAAACCAAGCTCAGCAATAGGAGTATCGATCACTCTTTGTGGACCAAACTCATCGAGCATACCACGGCTCACCTTATAGGCACCATTGTACTCTGCTACCTCCTCTCCCATCAGAAATACATCCTGATCTCTTCTCATTTCCTCAATCATTGCTTCATTAAGAGCATCTCTGAGTGTCATCGTCTTAGTCGCCATAAAAAGGTTTTCGATTGTTAATTGGCGCAAAAATAAGATTAATAAAGTAATTGTACCGCAAGCAACTCGAAGTTCTGCTGACACCATAGGATATGTGCTATATCAGCAATAAGACAAGACAAATGTTGGGTTAGTATCTATGCATTGTCGATATTGTCAGATATAAGAGAAGCTTATGATCCAGAGAATAATATTTGCGACAGCGATAGCATGCTTGTTAATAGCAGCACCAGTACAAAGTCAGACTGTGATATACGAATCAGATGTCCTTCATCACCCAGTCGTCGGACAAAATGGTATGGTCGCTAGCCAGCATACGTTAGCTTCAGAAGCAGGTCTTGAGATACTAAAGAAAGGTGGTAATGCAGTCGATGCCGCTGTGGCTGTAGGATTTAGTCTCGCCGTGGTGCTTCCTCGTGCTGGAAACCTTGGTGGAGGTGGATTTATGATGCTATATGACTCAAAGAGCAATGAAACCAAATCTATCAACTATAGAGAGATGGCACCATTGACAAGTCATAGAGATATGTATCTCGACCCTGACGGAAATGTAGACCGCATGAAAGTCATCGCCAGTTATCAAGCAGCAGGAGTGCCTGGGACAGTCGCGGGATTGGCAATGGCACTGGAGAAATATGGGACCATGTCACTCAAAGAAGTCATGAAGCCAGCGATAAAGCAAGCTGAAGATGGATTTGTGGTCACACACGACTTAGCCAGAATCTTACGCAATAGTACTCGTCGGATGAGGGCTTGGCCAGAGACGGCTAAGATATTCTATAAGGGAGATGACTTTTATGAAGCCGGTGATGTGCTGAAGCAAAAGGATTTAGCATGGAGCTTAAAGCAAATAGCGAAGCACGGACCAAAGGCATTCTATGGCGGGGAAGTCGGCAAACGCCTTGTTGCTGACATGGTTGACAATGATGGCCTCATAACAATGGATGATCTTGCAGCATATGAAGCAGAAGATGTGGAGCCAGTCTGGGGAAAGTACAGAGGATACGATATAGCTTCCATGCCACCGCCTAGTTCTGGTGGCGTTCATGTCATACAGATGCTCAATATGCTTGAAGCATTTCCACTTGGATATATGGGACATAATAGTGCTGAGACCATACACATCATGGCAGAAGTCATGAAGAGAGCTTACGCAGATAGAAGTGAACACTTAGGAGATCCAAACTTCTGGGATGTACCGGTCGAGGGATTAACAAGCACAGAGTATGCTGCTTCGCTTATAAAGGATTTAGATCGATGGACCGCTACCCCATCCGATGATATCAAGGCTGGAAAACCGCAAGCATATGAAAGTGAAGAAACCACACAATTTACAGTAGTCGATAAGCAAGGTAATGTAGTTAGTAACACCTACACACTGAACTTTAGTTTTGGATCAGGCATCGTGGCAAAGGGAACAGGCATACTACTCAACAATGAGATGGATGACTTTTCAGCAAAGCCAGGAACTCCAAATGCATTTGGTCTTTTGGGTGGAGAAGCTAATTCTGTTCAACCAAAAAAGCGTCCACTGAGTAGCATGACACCAACGATGGTCTTCAAAGATGGAAAGCCTTACTTCGCAACTGGAAGTCCTGGTGGAAGTAGGATCATCACAACCGTTCTTCAAGTCATCTTGAATATCATCGATCACGACATGAATGTATCTGAAGCATCTAACGCTCCACGTATGCATCATCAGTGGTATCCAGAAGAACTATATATCGAAAAAGGCGTGAGCTATGATACTCAGTCCTTACTAAGATCGAAAGGACACGTTGTGAAGTATCGCAATGCTATGGGAAGTACGCAAACGATCATGATTAGAGATGGATATATATTTGGATCAACTGATCCAAGGAGACCCGATGGGTCTTGTGTGGGGTATTAATGCTCAATAGATCGTTTTGCAATTGAGTGCTGTATCTAGTATATTTGATACACCATCTATTTTGGTATCTTGCAATGTATATACAACTATCTTGAAAGTTAGTCAACAAAATGCTTCTCTATGCTTAGGGTCACATGCATATGCCTTCTTCTAACGTTTATACCAAATATTCTATCTACCCAACATACACATAACAAAAACTTAGAAAAGTATCGCAAGAGCTTTCTTCCAGAAAAAGTTTTCTTACATACTGACAAAGACATTTACGCTGCAGGAGAAACCATCTGGGGCTCGGTCTACTTAGTGGATGGACAAACCCATAAATCCTCTAGTTTTAGTAAAACGATTTATGTTTCACTGGTTGATTCAAAAAAAGAGGTTATATCGACTATCAAAGTCTTTGCTAACAATATCAATGAGCCCATCAGCTTAGAACTACCAAGAAAGATACCTTCAGGAACATATCAGCTTCAAGCGTACACAAATTATCAACAAAATTCTGGTCTATCCACTCTATTCAGCAAATCAATTTCTATTGTTCTTGGTAAACAACCTGAATCTATTTCTTCCACGCCAATCATCAACAAAACTGATTCTTATCAAGAAAATCCAAGCAAGATAAACTTACAATTTTTCCCAGAAGGAGGAGACTGCGTAGCAGGCTTAGTTTGCAGGATGGCATTGGTAGCTCAAGATTACAATAAGCATCCAATAGAATTATCCGGTGAAGTTGTTGATCAGAAAGGTCGGGTTGTAACGATTTTCAAAACCAATGACCGAGGCATGGGCGAGTTGACATTTATCCCTAATTCAAAAACAGGATATTCAGCAATAGTAAAAAATAGAAAATCAAATTTCCCCCTACCGAATTCTATTGACGAAGGATATACGCTACAAATCTACCGCCGCAGTGGTGATATTACTCTTCATATCCAAACTAATGTTACAAAAGGATTAAAGGATGCAAAAATAGTGGTACACCATAGAGGTTTGCCTTTTATCGAGGAGACACTAAGCATATTAGAACCAAAAACAATAATTCCAATAAAAGAAGAAGACTTAATACCTGGTATATACGTCGCTACACTATTTGACACTGAAGGAAATGAAGTAGCTGAGAGGTTGTTCTTTGATGCTCCCGATGATAAAACAACTGAGCTTAATATTACTCTTGATCAACAAGAGATCACTCCACGACAGGACATAGAAATGTCCATATCGAATAAAATAAATCTACCTATAGAAAATGACAGTCTACTGAATAGCTCTATTAGCTTAAGTGTGGTTCCTGCATTTGCTGCATCCACTTCTACAGAAGACATAAGAACATGGTTGTTGCTAAACAGTGATTTAGATGTTGCAATTAAAGATGCAAAAGACATCCTTTTTTCTTCAAGTACGTATGCCAGAGACTACCTGATCGATCAGTTTTTAATGACACGTGCCTGGCGACGATTTCGTTGGAAAAAACTATCCAACAAAGAATCATTTCAAGCAAAATTCAAGTTAGAAAAAGGATTATACATAAATGGGAGTTTATCCTTAAGCAGAAATAAAAAACTACACAAAGGGAAAGTATTCTTAAATCAAATAGATCATGACATTCATGAGGAATCTATAACTGATGATAACGGTGATTTTTCCTTTGGACCTTATATCTTATACGACACCTCTACTTTTGTTTTACAAGGACGCTTTAAGAAAGGAAAGAAAAAAAGAAAGGCCAATGCTAATATATCATTCGAAGACAGTCCATTTGTAGATATTTTAATTAAATCAAGAACATTGCCTCAACTTCTCCTATCCCCTATACATCATACATTAACATTGGCTAATAAGGGCAAACAGTATGAACAACTAAGTACTGAAATGTTCAACCTGGACCCTATAAATTCTTTACTTAGTGTAGATCTAGGTGAAGTGAGTATAAGCGCTAAAAGGATTAATCAAAAAGAAGAACAACGAAAAAAAAGAACCAGACTTTATAAAATACCCTCTTTTCGGTTGGATTTAGATGAGAACCCAACTGTAAGAAATGCGACTAGCTTTTTAGATTTAGCAGCACAAATACCTGGCGTGTTCGTTATGAATGGCAGGATTACTATTTCTGGAGGAGGATCTCGTTCAGAACCTTTAATTGTTATTGACGGTCAAGTTGTAACACAAGAAGATTTACAATTCATTCCGTTACGAGAAATAGAGTTCATTGATGTTTTGAAATTTGATAAAGCTACCATGTATGGTGCTAGAGGAGGCACTGGTGTCATGCTTATTTATACTGCTACGAGATTAGATTGGGAAGAAGACCTATTGCCTCCCACTCCAGGACTAGAAACAACAGAAATAATAGGATATCATTTGGCAAGAGAATTCTCTTCTATTGATTCACCAGCTGATGAGGGATATGCCACGCAAGATATACGCACAACCCTTTATTGGAATCCTAATTTGAAATTAAAGAATAAGGAGACTTTAAAAGAAGGCTTTATTACTTCAGGTAAAACTGGAAAGTTCATCATTGTTGCCCAAGGCATCAGGAACAATGGAGTTCCATTATATGGAAGCCTTGCTTTTGAAGTTAAGTAGTTGTTGCAATTAACAACTAAAGATGCAAAAACTGATTCAGTAAAACCTTAGCCATTCACACTGTTAATGAACATTAGAAAATAGACTTTTTAAAAAAATGCCAATGATGATCAGACATAAAACTTATTCTAATCTATACTTCTGACTACCCTAAAGCTGACATGTCTATTGGATAGTACTACGGGACAAACGAATGGAGGAATATTTGCAAGAATGTCATGTGGGATTTCTAAAAGCCCCGCTGACTTATCAGCCATACTTTCTAATGCCGTACAATAACAGTTTTCATATTCTGGAACTATCAATACACCAAGTCCTTGATCAGGATCACAAGTAGCCTTGAATTCTCCAGCAAGAGTGGTGGTTGCACTATTAGCCAAAATAGATGTGATAGTATCTCTCGCAACCGCACCGCCTATGATGTCATCTCCTGTAGCATTGAGACAATAGAATTCTGCAATTACATCATTCTCAGTTGTAAGGCCAGTATTGGCAATATTCATGTCATAGTAATAGAGGTTAGTTGTGTTTCCTCTAAATACCGTTAAACTATTATAAGAAACAGATAGGATAGGTTTTTCTAAAGACACAGAAAGCACATCACTTCCTGTAATCACTCTACTCGAAGGACAAGCCACGGCATCACAAACCAAACCTCCAATCACCACTTTATTAACTAATGAAATAGTAGCATTAGGAGCGCAATCGCCTCTACTATTGGTTTCTATATCAAATGTAAAATCGATCGTCCCTGTTGCTCCTAAAGGGTAATTAAACTTTAAGACTTCTTCGCCTCCTATGATGGTCGAACTTGCAAACGTTGGACAATTTCCCGGAGTATTACATACGTAGCCATCTGCATATCCTAGGCCATCTGGAAGGACAACTTCAAGTGTGTCTTGAGCACTGGTCGCACCTCCACTAATCAGAACGTCTATACTTACCGTTTTCAAATCATTGCAACCTTCGAAGCTATTATTCGGATTTATACTTGATGTGAAGAATGAAAAATATGGTGGCGTTGCTCCATTTATATTGATTAGATAACTTTGTATTTGTTCGCTACTTCCATTAGCAGGACTACCACAAGGATCATTTCCATCTACTGTTACTGTTAAGAAATCCCCAGATATTAAATCACAAGTACTTTCTAATTCGAATCTTAATATAAATTGATTATTTGCAGAATTTGAAGTACCAGACAACGCTGCGCCTGAGCCGTAGTTAGTGGGATCAAGTTGTGCTAAAGTCATGATCCAATTGGGAGTTCCACTGGTACTGGCCGAAACTAAAGCTGACTCTGCAGCAGCTCCAACAGGTCTGCTTGTATTTGGTAAATCGATTCCTTCAACTTCGATGGTAGCACTTCCTGCTACATAAGTCAATCCACTTCCTAATGAAGGTATTTTAAAATTAACGGAAGCATCATATAAGTTTCCAGGCTGAGAGTTAATAACTGTCAGTTCCATAGGGAATGGAGTACACATGTCTATTGGCGTACTACCCCAATCGCCTCCACTTGGATTAGACGGATCTATTGGAGTATCAGCTAATGACGTAATAGAGGAAGATATCTGTGCTGCTTGTGGTAATATGTATAATTCGTTTTGCGAACTACACGTATTTACATCAGTCAGCGAAGGATAATCTAAACAAGACCAACCGTTCGAAAGTTCTAATGTATCTCTTTCACAAGAAGTATAACTACTATAAATTATAATGTCTGTGCAGGCACCTTGATTTAAAGCTCCTAACTCAACATAGGTTCCTCCACTGGATAAAACTTGAGTATTTAACAATGAACTACCGCCTCCTGTAATATCCCTTACACTGTCTACGATGATTTGATTTCCATCATCTTCTAAAGAAAGCCAATTATAATCTACGTTCATATCACTTGTAGTATTACAAACTCTGACTCTCCATGAAACCGTATCCGCATAAGCAGATACAGTCTGATTAATCGGCGTGATAGAATAAGAAGGTGCAGTATAATTTATACCTCCGATATTATCAGTACTTACTCGTGAGACATGCGATGTCGGATCAGTTAGGTAAGCAAACTCTTTATAATAATTAGAATACGAAAACGTATTCAATCCATCGATCGCTTGACAATCTGCAGTTAAGTTCACATAATAAGAACGCGATGATGTATTCTGTTTATCAAAATCAGCATATCCCGGTGGTCTTCTAAGGGTTAGTGTACCATCAGACTTAAGATCATAATCTGAAGCATTCATAACCGCACCATCTATCCACCAGACGGTCCCAACTGTCCAGCCGTCTGGGACCAAAATTACAGCTGAATCAAGATGCATCGTTGGTCGATATTCGTTAGGGTGATTATCTCCAGTTTGCGACCTATAGACAAAAAAGAATCTTTCCCTTCTGGTAATACATCCTGAAAGATTATCATAGGCTTGAGAGGCATAAGCATTAGGATATTCATAATTAAGTTCACTTCCCCAAGAATTGCATATCACTTCATCTCCAGATGCATTCTCAATAAAAAATTCTGAGCTTAGACTGTCTACTGTATAAGGAATGCCTGCAGAACTCATGGTATTAGAAATAACCATATTAGCTCTGATTCTTACCGTATCAGAGTCATATGATCCTGGAAGTCCAGATCCTTGTCCATAATTATAAGAAGGATTAATCGATGTCCTGTAAGAGGAAAGATCGAAGATCATTTCATAATCATTTCCTCCTAGGTTATTGATAGTCGGTGCACCTGTAAGTGGGAAATTATAATTAGTCTGACCTGAATTGTATTGACCATCTAAGTCAACTATTTCTATGCTTCCTCCTTCATAATTGAAAATATCACCTCCATTCTCAGGTGAGTAGTTTATTCTTAAGAATAATTGATCAGACAAAGTGTCATTAAAAACCCCTTCTGAGTAAAACTCTACCGTATCATATGGATAGACATAGTCAGTAACTATGGATGGATCTGATAGGTCTACTACTGCGGTTTGAGTACCATTAGTCCAACTTTCTGAGATTCGCTCAGTAGTGAAGTTTAAAATACTCACACCGTCACAGTCAACAGGACATTGTGGTGCTATTTCAATATCAAAACAATGCATCTCCTCTTCAAAACAGACTCCTGTACTACTACATATATATCTTGTAGAAATTGGAATTGAAATAGAGCTTGCTCCATCCCATAAACCACAATCAAATACAAGCGGAAAGTTTCTAAAACTATAAGCATAGCTCTCATTTCGAGTGACTACATTTCCAGTTACTGTATAAATAGACGCATCATAACCCGCTCTCATATTAACACCTGGAGGTAAAACAACCTGAGTGATCCACTCCATACTCGCTCCTGTGAGACCATGACCTCCATTACAATTGATAGCAGAATACAAATGTGCTTGAATACCTACACTAAAATTTTCTCCATCTACAATATTAGAAGGAGCATTGATAAAAGTTGAATTATTATAGTCTCTTATGTGATTAGTATAATTCATCTCCTGTCTGATAGGCGACATCTCATCACCACAGTTGTTAAACCAACTTACATCAGCTGAAATGTGTTCCCAGGTGATATAGTCAAATCTACCAGTTGTGCATGTGCCATCTCTGGGGGTAATGTATACTCCGTAACTAATAACAAGAGAAGAATCCTTTGGTAAGTCGTCATAATAACCGTCGCCATCTATATCTGTAAGCCCCCCAGGGCCGTCAGGATCTGTTGTAAAATAGTCAGGAGGTAAGTACGGGATAGTAGTTGATGTCCTCCCAGGAGTAGATGGCAAAGTAACGGGATAACCATTCAATGTGTGATTTACAAAATGTCTTGTATCACGCCATTCACTACCCCATTGTTGATTATCCGCTAAGGTAGCTATCGGTGTTCTATTAGCTCTTAATCCCAAAATCGCTGTTACATCTGTAGCAAAAGCTGCACCTGCTGGAGAGGACTCTGGAGTTACATTAGTAAGTGTCACACTGTAGATGACAGTGTCACAAAAGTCAAGTCTCGGCGTGATGGCATTAGAAAACTCTAAGGAAGGCGATACATTATTCAAACTTATGGTGGCTGCATTATTCACTATCTGACATCGATCAGAATAACTACAACCAAACCATCCTAATAATTCAGATGAAATAGAATTGCTGGCACCACAAATAGTAGGTGTCACATCATATGACAAAGTAAAAGACTCGTTGTCTTCAAATAGATCATCACCATCTCCGACACTGCCTCCACTTCCATCGATAGCCATCATATCTGTGGCTGAAAAACTTACGATTACTGAGTCCCCGACTATAGATATACTTCCGGGAGGGATACTATAATTAATCCCTGCAGGATTAATTCTAAAATTGGTTAAATCCAATTCTCCTGCCGCAAATACATCTGCTATATAAAATTGATCAATGGTGCCAAATGCTCCATTGGTTATAGTCATCGACCTATTAGCCGTGGATCCTATATTGATTAATCCTGGTGTAGTATTTACAGAAGTGATGCTTAAAAGACCGTATAGTATCCCATAGTTAACTGTGCCATTAGCAATTCCGTTGGCATATGTCACCTCTACCCCTGAATCATAAACATGTACACTATCAGTGAAAGTGCTTCCTGATATCGTCTGAGCCATGGCTTCACAATCTGCAGTACGCTCTATGGTCATGTTGATCTGGCCTCCTGAGGATATGGTACTGACTGAAAAAATCGGTCTACTCAGATCTGAGATATCATCTTCGGTTATAGATATGCCGCCACTTGCTGTAAATGAAAAAGAGCTTGGGACATAGTAAACACCAGTATCTAATTGTATCTCGATGGTGACATCGGTCATGGCTGAACTGGCATTCGTGAATTCAAATGTCATTGTCCCTTCTTCAAAACACGTATGTATATTCTCAGAAGAAACGGCTGGAATAGTTGGGCCCCAACTTACCGTTTGTCCATTCGCAATGACTTGAGACAAAAACAAGATGATAACGATAGGGAGGTATTTGGTTGTTTCCTTGATTTTTAAGTTTTTTTCTCAGAACTGAAAGACGGATTGAATCCTGACTAAACTTCTGACATATATATAAATGACAACAAAAAAGGGAGTGACACCTATGTCATATTGAATATTT
>CALHUZ010000038.1 GCA_938039305.1 uncultured Saprospiraceae bacterium | reverse complement strand
AAGTGTATACTTCCCATGTGTCACCAAATGGCTGTCTTAAGAATGGCTTATCCGGAGTTGTCTTTTCCCAATGATAGAACGTGAAATCGTATGCTGGCATAGTTAGTTTGTGTTATTCAAGCAAAGTACAGAATATTATTTCTCGCCCAGACCGATTAATTGACAAAGTTTGCTACTTGATGATATGTGTAGTTTGAAACTGATAATAGGGGAGAAGCACTATATTCGATGATTTTAGTAAACAATAAATCGGATGATAACAAACTCTTGTTTTAATTGGTAATTCATTAATTCTATACTTGAAAAGTTGGATTGATTGAACTTTGATTTATTAATTGCTTTCTTTATGAATTTTTCAGTATAAGCTTAATATTCATGATAAAGTTAAAATCGTTTTTGTTAGGTTCTAAAGTAAAACCGTATCAAATAAACTTAGAATACTTTGAACATGATATTTACAAGATATCAAGGCTAGTACTTGTTATTTGTGTGTTTTTAAATCCAAGCGCGCACGTATCCTGTCTTTCAAATGATACACTATATGTCAATCAAAATAACACGTCTAATTCGATACCCAAAGATGGAAGTACTTGGCAGAAAGCATTTACAGACCTTCAGGATGCATTAAACATCTCTAATACATTTGGTTCAATAGAGATATGGGTGGCCAAAGGTACTTATCGCCCGACGCGGATATATAACATTGATAACAACGATGAGTTCGAGATAAAAGAGAAGACTTTCCTAATATCAAAAGCAACACAAATCTATGGAGGGTTTACCTCAGGAGATTCTGAGAAATCTCAAAGAGATTCATTGGGACAAGAAACTATATTAACGGGAGTCTTAATTGAAAATGGTCTTGACACTGCTTATCATGTGATAGTTATGGAGGCAGATAGCATTGGTTCAGATTGGTTAATTGATGGGCTTGTGATTAAATATGGGAAAGCCTCGGGTAACACAGGTGTCAATCGGCGTGGCGGGGGGCTATATGCTTATGCATCATCTTCAACAAACTTGCAAATCAGGAATTGTCTATTTAGAGGCAACAAGGCTAGTTCTGGAGGTGGGTTATATGCTAGAGCAGTTAAGACAGCATGCTTTCAAATAAGAACGAGTACTTTTGAAAATAATGTAAGCACTAGTGATGGTGGGGGAGTATATGCCACTGCGAATACTGCATGTCCACAACTCAAGAATAGCACCTTTTTGAATAACAAATCAGGAAATAATGGTGGAGGAATATTTGTCTATTCTAGTGCTTTTGCTTTAGGGACTTCAAGTCCTCAAATTACTAGTTGTTATTTTACAGATAATTTTGCCAATGGTAGTGGAGGAGGAGTGTTCGCATATGCTGAGGCCTTAAATACTGCGACTGCAAGCCCAGTGATTACAACTTCTATATTTATTAATAATTCTGCTGGGAATGGTGGAGGAGTGTCTGCCCAAGCTGAGACATTCAATGACATAGCTGCTTCCACTGATGCTACTGCAAGTCCAATAATCGTTAATAGTGTATTTGCAAATAATAATGCCAAAAATAACGGAGGGGGAATACACGCATCAGCTCAGGCTGCAAGCTTCGCCCCTGCGGCCTATGCTACAGCAAGTCCTTTAGTAACCAATAGCACATTTTCTGAAAATACTGCTAATCATTACGGTGGGGGAATTTATGTCAGCGCTGTCCCTATTTTTGGAACAGTTTTCATTTCGACAGTAAGCCCTCAGATTACAAATTCTATATTGTGGGAGAATAGATCTGACAATGATAATGATGACTCAGGAAGAGGCGACGATATATATATAAGGCAGAGTAAGAGTAGTACTTTTAGTCAGAGCGATAACAGCAAAATCTCTTATAGTATCGTAACATCAGGAGGGCTCTTTATTGTTGCTAGAGATTATGATATCGACACTATGCTTGTCTTTCTTCATGAGAACCCTAATTTTGTTGATGCCACCAGCGGAGAGGTAAGCCTCCTTCCGTTCTCACCGGCCATCAATAGAGGTGTTAATGATAGTGTTGAGTATGGTATAATTAAGGATGTTTATGGCAATCCCAGAATTTACAATGGGGTTGTAGACATTGGAGCATTTGAAGCTGGCTGTTCTAGTTCAGCTTTGGCTTTTTCATCCCCTCATGACTTTGGGATCCAATTTACAGAGATTAATACAGACAGCATTATATCTGCAGATAACAGTATAGTCCCTGATAAGCATGTCATTTTTAATGGCAAATTAGGGGTTGATTTACGAGATAATTTTGAAATTCAGCATAATGCAAAATTCGAGATAAAGTTGGATGGATGCCAAAATTAATTTCTTGATTAATAACGGATGCAACGAGTGAGAATAATCATCTTTTTATAATTTGATTTATATTTCCATCTCTGGCACCTCGCCTTGCACAACCAGTCTGACTTCAATCGCAGTTCTGATATCGTCAACACTTACTCCCGAGGCTCTCTCAATAAGTAAGAACCTGTCAGGAGTGACTTCAAGCACTACCATGTTGGTGACGATCCTCTTACACAATTAGCTCCTCTTAGTGGAAGTGAACATGCCTCTAAGAATTTTGATTGGCCTTTTCGATTGGTATGCTGCATGGCCAATCAATTGAGATGATTAACTATGAATTTTGACATTGGTTGATTACAATTATCTCGCTGGACATCACAAGCTTAATTTTGTGACATTGATGGAAGATTGATTTATATCAATCATTTGACACATAAATCTTCTTGTATTTTTTCTTTTCTCACAGAAAAATGCGGTTAAAGCCACGAATTGCCATTAGCGGCTTTCCTTTGGATAACACAATCTTGTTGATTATCGGTTTAGTTGGCACATCAAGTATGAATAGTTTTACTCAAACAAAATCATATTCTCCATGTCAATGATCAACCGCCGTAAGTGGCTAAAAAACTCAGCTCTAGCAGCTGGAGCAGTTACCTTTTCTAATGCTCTAACTGCTGGGATGTCCTCCAATTACAATGCACAAGCAAGACATGTGAATAACATCTGGGAATGGGAAGCTAATCTTTCAAAACGTCCCGAAGTAAAAGCTCGTTTGTTAGCAAATGAGAATCCATATGGACCAGGCCCTGCAACCCAAAAGGCAATAATGGATTCTGTTAAAGTTGGAAACAGATATGGACATGAAGATGCTGCCAAGTTAATTGAGCTTCTTGCCGAAAAAGAAGGTGTAACAACTGATCACATTATGATAGCTCCTGGTTCATCGGATCTTCTTGAGAAGGTGGCCATATCACGATTCATCGAAGGTGGCAAAATTGTGTCAGCGGATCCTGCATATATGTCTTTGATAAAGACATCCCAAGCGATGCAAGCTGATTGGTCTGCTATTCCATTAACCAAAACTTACGCACACGACCTTCCGAAAATGGAAGCTGCTATTGATGAAAAGACTAAATTAGTTTACATATGTAATCCAAACAACCCAACCGGAACAATCACTCCAGGAAAGGATTTATGGAAGTTCTGTAAGACGGCATCTGAGAAAACTTTAATTTTTGTTGATGAAGCCTATTTAGAATTTATGAAGCCTGAAGATAAGATGAGTATGGTAGGTCTTATCAATGAAGGTAAAAATATCATGGTATCAAGGACCTTCTCAAAGGTCTATGGCATGGCAGGCCTACGGGTAGGGTATGTAGTAGCGCAGCCTGAGACTTTAAAGCCCTTAAAGAAAATCTGGAGAAGCAATATGGGGCTGAATATCACAGCCTTAAAAGGTGCTATAGCTAGCTTAGGTGATGAAGAATTTGTTCAAAAATCCATCAGTAAGAATACGGAGTGCAGAGAATATGTCTGCGCAGAATTAGATAAATTAGGTTTTGAATATCTCCCTTCGCAGACAAGCTTTGTGCTTTTTCCAATTGAGTTAGAAGGTAAACCCTTCTTAGAAAAAATGTTTTCCCTCGGCGTGGGCGTGCGATCCTTTGAGGTATTTGGAGGAACTCATTGTAGAGTGAGTATCGGTACGATGCCTGAAATGGAGTTATTTGTAGAAACACTTAAGACAGTCTTAGTATAGACATGAATATCTCAAAATGGACGACATAGTTTAGTGGGGAGTGCACTTCAAAATACTTTAGTATTTGGTTTATTGATTGCCTTGGGCGTAATCATGCGTCTTCGAATATCTAAGAAGTCAGAGATCAAAGGCGTCAAGGCGCTTATTTTAGATGTAGCGCTGCCGGCGACCATTTTTATAGCTCTGCTTAAAATAGAGATCAATCGAGAGTTACTTTTACTTCCATTCATGGCATTATTGATGAATGCTTTGATGATCCTTGGTGCCATGATTTCTGCTAAATTCATGAATATACCCAGAAGAAGTAAGAAGTTCAGAACGATCATGATGCTTTTTCCATCCTTTGCTCCGGGGCTTTCTTGCTTTCCTTTTCTAATTGAATATTTTGGAGATGAGGCATTAGCCCTTGCGGCTTTTGCTGATGTAGGCAATAAGATATTTGTGCTTTTAATTTTATATCTCTTAGCTATGAGATGGTATTATCAAAAGCTCGGAAAAGAAGATAGTGGCGAACTTGGAAACAAGCAAAAGATTAAAGCTTTAATATTGAAACTTGTAAGCGAGCCGATTAATATTGTTTTGGTTTTGGGTGTCTTGTTTTTAAGCTTTGGGTTGACAATTGATTCTTTTCCGATGTTTGTCAAAGGCTCATTAGATCGGATGAGTCTTATGATGACCCCTTTAATATTGATATTTATCGGTTTATCTATTAGTATATCTCGTAGGAGTTTTAGTAAGATATTTCAAGTTTTGATGTGGCGTACAGCATGTGCTTTTTTAATAAGTACAGTTTTATTAATCTTCATGCCTGCCCAAGTTAGTGTGACCATATTGATTTTAATCGTTGTATTTCCACAAAGTTCGTGCAGTTTTTGGCCTTACGCGCATATGAGTTCTGTAGAAAGTTTAGAACGTAAAAAATCCAATAGTAGCGCTACTTTTGACACGAAACTGGGTTTGAACTTGATGGCATTTTCATTGCCTTTGTCAACAACAATTATAATTGCGATTTGCTCTAATGCCACATTCTTTGTGAAGCCAACTGTGACTTTAGGAGCTGCCAGTTTGTTTGTCTTTTTAGCTTTGATTCCTCTTTTGCTTTCTTATGCTCAGAAGCTCTTTCGCTATGGCCCATTGACTTTAGAAAATGGCTTGAGTCAGAAAGTAGCTAAGAGATATTCGGCATGAGGTCATAAGCACAAAGTGTTTCTATAAAACCATCTCTGGCACTTCACCTTGCACAACAAGCCTTCCCTCTGTAGCATTCCTGATATCGTCAACACTTACGCCTGGTGCTCTTTCGATTAGTAAGAATCCGTCAGGAGTGACTTCAAGCACCGCCATATTGGTTACTATCCTCTTTACACAGTTAACTCCTGTTAGTGGAAGTGTACAGGCTTTTAAGAGTTTAGATTGGCCTTTTCGATTTGTGTGTTGCATGGCTACGATAATGTTCTCGGCAGAAGCCACAAGGTCCATCGCTCCTCCCATGCCCTTAACCATACGTCCAGGTATTTTCCAATTAGCGATGTCGCCATTCTCGGCTACTTCCATAGCACCCAGTACTGTGAGTTGTACATGTCGACCACGGATCATCGCAAAGCTGGTTGCTGAGTCGAATATGCTTCCTCCTGGCATTACAGTCACTGTCTGCTTTCCTGCATTGATGAGATCTGCATCTTCGGTTCCTTCCACTGGAAATGGTCCCATACCAAGTAGGCCATTCTCTGATTGAAATTCTACATTGATTCCTTCAGGTACATAGTTCGCTACAAGAGTAGGGATGCCAATGCCTAAGTTTACATACCATCCATCTTGAAGCTCTTGTGC
>CALHUZ010000037.1 GCA_938039305.1 uncultured Saprospiraceae bacterium | reverse complement strand
CACAAGGTAGACGACAAGCACTACTTTGAATTATCAAAAGATGTTCTGGAAAGAGAAATACTTGTAGTCAGTAGAATAGCTGGCTTTGTAAAGAACTTGAACTTCGGTGGAGCAGGTACCAAGTCAAGACCACAGCAAGTCATCAGATGGCAAAAGATGGATAACAAGATCCTCCTAAGATCTGTCTCTTACAACAGTGTCGCCAGCGAAGAATTACCAATATATGAGTCGGTACGAAATAATAACTTCGAGCCTATCGTCAAGGCATTTGACATCAAGGCCTTGTCTAAAGACTCTAGTGGCTATGTGATCGAAGTAGATCCACTTTTTAATTCTGACGTGGATATGATCGGTGCGATGTATTCATTTCAAGAAAAAAGATTCGGAATCAAAAATGTAGATAAGAGCAGAAGCTTTATCACAAGCACAAAAGCATTTCCAACTAATGTAGAAGTTAGACATATACTTACTTATAACGCTGGAGATAAGATTCCTGACAATAGACTCACTTCAACTCTTTCTGTAGAAATGAATCAGTCGTTTATTGTCCTACCAGAGGAACCTATGCAGCCAAGGCATTATGATCCAAGAGTCGGATACTTTTCACTTTCTCAGACTGATTATGGAAGCGAAGAACAAAAAGCATTTAGAAATAGATTCATTACACGATGGAGATTAGAGCCAAGTGATCCTGCAGCTTTTGCAAGAGGAGAATTGGTACTTCCTAAAAAGCAAATCGAATACTATATAGATCCTGCCACTCCAAAAAAGTGGGTCCCATTTATAAAAGCTGGTGTAGAAGATTGGCAGGTAGCTTTTGAAAAAGCAGGATTCAAAGAAGCCATTGTTGCCCTCGATGCTCCTTCTAAGGAAGAGGATCCTGACTGGAGTCCAGAAGATGCTAGATATAGCGTGATCAGATATATCACGACAGATATTCAGAATGCACAAGGGCCTCATGTACATGATCCACGAACTGGAGAAATATTGGAGAGCGATATCATGTGGTACCACAACATCATGAACTTGTTGCGTAATTGGTATTTCGTGCAAACATCAGCCATCAATGAAAATGCAAGAGGCACAAAAGTAACTGATGAGATCATGGGCGACTTGATCAGATTTGTAGCGGCACATGAAGTAGGACACACTCTTGGGCTTCCGCATAACATGGGATCTAGTGTTGCTTATAGCACTGACTCATTAAGATCAAAGTCATTCACTGATACGCACGGTACTGCTCCGAGTATCATGGACTATGCGAGATTCAATTATATCGCTCAGCCAGGAGACGGAGTCACTCAGCTCTATCCAAAAGTTGGAGAGTATGACTTCTGGTCAATCATCTATGGCTACAAACCAATCCCTAATGCAAATAGCGCAGACGCGGAGAAACCTATATTAAATGAGTGGATTAAAGAGAGAGCAGACAATCCAGCATATAGATATGGAAGGCAAAGAGGACTACCGCTTGATCCATCAGCACAGACTGAAGACCTTGGTGACGACAGTATGATCGCCAGCGAATATGGAATAGCAAATCTAAAGAGAATCGTCCCAATGCTTTTAGATTGGACGAACACAGAAGGACAAAGATTTGATGATATGAATGAATTGTATGCCAATGTATTTGGACAGTTCAGAAGATACATGGGACATGTGAGTGCCAATGTCGGTGGAGTTTATGAAGATTATAAAACCTACGAGCAAGACAAGCCTGTGTATGTGCCAGTAGACGGACAAAAGCAACGCCGTGCGATGGACTTCTTAGATAAGCAATTATTCACAACACCAGAATGGTTAATAAATGAAGCGGTTGTATCTCGTATGGAACCAGGTGGGACTTTGGAAAGGATGCAAGGCATCCAAGATCGTACACTACATATTCTTTTTAATGATGACAGATTACTTCGTATGGCCGATCATCAGATGATGTATGGCGCTACTGCTTATCCTTTAAGTGATATGTTTGGAGATATCGAACAAATGATCACAAGAGATATAGGAAGCAATGCTGATGTCTATCGACGTAATCTTCATAGAGTGCTCATTCATATTTATGAAGGTCTGATGTCATCAACGAACTCTGATATTCAAGTTTCAGACGTACCACTTTTTGCAAGAGGAAGTCTCATGTCTATCAAGAGAAAAGCTCAATCAGCTGCTGCACAAGGAGGCATCACAGGTATGCATGGAGCAGACTTAGTTGCACGAATAGATGCAATACTTGATGTAGACTAATTTGAAAATCATAAGTAGTATTCAAACCAAATTGCTATGAAGTTTCTATTTTCTATTCTTGCTGTTGCCATCATGTTTTGCGCATGCAGCACTTCACAGTCTGCATCAAATGATAGCATGGCTAAAAATGCCATGTCTGCAAATGGACTTTTCAAAGATGACTTTGGAGTACAGGCTTATTCTTTTAGAAACTACTTCCCAAAGGATATGATTGGCACCTTGGATAGAATCGAAGAGATGGGTATCACTAAGATCGAAGGAGATGGTGGTAGAATCCCACCGGAAGAATTTAGAAAACTCTGTGCGG
>CALHUZ010000036.1 GCA_938039305.1 uncultured Saprospiraceae bacterium | reverse complement strand
ACGCCTACATTATAAGACGTCCTTGGACCTTCGCTTACATAAACATCTGCTCGCTCTACAAATCGTGCGATGGCATCTCCAAGTGCATGATGAGGATTAACCAAACCAAATGCTCCCCATGAATGCCCTCCTGGACCTTTATAAGTTACTCTATATCTATAAGATCCTAACCCTTGATTATTAACTCTACCGATATCACCTCCATCAATTGAAATCCAACTATCGATTCGAGGACCACCATCTCTAAATAGATGCTTCACACCTCTAAGATCACCCAGTCCTTCTTCACCTACACTTGCTACTAAAAGGATGTCGTCTTCAGTTTGAATATTATACTTATTAAGCGTCTTAGCGATGGTCAACAAGATCGCTAAGCCACGCGTATCATCTCCGATACCTGGAGCATAAAGAGTATCTCCTCTTTCTTGAACGGTAACATCTGTCCCTTCTGGAAATACTGTATCCAAGTGAGCATCTAAACAAACAGTTCTTTTTCTCTTTGTTCCTCTTTTTAGGGCTATGACATTGCTGACCTCATCGATATAGATAGAGTCAACACCTATGTTAGTGAGCATCTGAGCAAAAACAGCAGCACGCGCTTCTTCTTTAAAAGGAGGCGCTGGTACTTCATTGAGCAAGATATGTTCTGCACGGGTCTCAGGTTCTAAAGTGAGTATATACTCTAATCCAGCAGCCACAGATGGTTGCGATGACAGTTGCTTGATATCAGTTTTATAATTCTCTCCAATTGTATAAGAATTCTGACTCCAACTTGAAAGTCCAAAACTTACAATAATTAGAAAAGTAAGCTGATATTTTAGAAAGGTAATGAAACGCATACTTATGATTTAATAGAACTGAAGATAGTCGAATAAGGTAATAACAAGAATTGAATGGATCAAAAGACTACTGCCCTATTTCAAAAACCTTTCCTTCTACAGCCATATCAGTATCAGCAAAAGTCTCTTGCGCTTCCTTCAATAACGGAGAAAGATCTTTATATCTACCAGAATAATGCCCTATAGCCAACCTTCCTACCGCCGCATCTTTCGCAATTAAGGCAGCTTCATGAGCCGTGCTATGCATTCGTTCGCGGGCCTTCGTTGCCAATTCATGTAGATACGTCGCCTCATGATATAGCAAATCCACCTTCTGGATATATGGTATGAGATCACTGTCGTAAATGGTATCTGAACAGTAAGCAAAAGACCTCAAAGGTCGTGGTGCCAGTGTCAATGATTCCGATAGAATCACTTCTCCACCTCTTGTGATAGAAGCACCTGTTTTAGCAAGTTTAATCTCCTCCACCGTGAGTTGATATTGTGCGATGGCTTTGGTGTTTATTTTGAGTGGTCTCTGGGCCTCATCGAATCGATAGCCCAGTGTAGGAATCCGGTGCTTCATCGGGAAAGCTGAAACGTTGAGCCCTCCAAGTATTCCTAAATCATGCTCTATAGTTCCATCCAGTTCTTGGATGTCTACTTCAAAGTCAGCATGCCCACCAGTTACTTTTGCTACACTAAGAATAAATTCTCGTAAGCCATGCGGACCGTAAATATGAAGTGGATTCTTTCGACCATTAAGCCCAAAAGAATTAATCACTCCTGGCAACCCAAAAATGTGATCACCATGCAAATGTGAAATGAAAATATGGTCAATCTTCGATCTCTTGATCTTGAATTCTGCCATCTTAATCTGCGCCCCTTCTCCACTATCGATCAACATCAACTGCTGATCATAAGACAGCACAAAAGAAGAGGAAAATCTTCCGGGCAGAGGTGTGGCGCTGTTAGCGCCAAGCACAGTTAGGGAAAAATGAGGATGAGTAGGATTTTCTCTTGATGAACTCAAGCTTATTCTTCCTCTCCTTCAGTAGGTTCTTTAGCAAGCTCCATCTGTAGCTCTTCCATCATCACGTAGTCGATACTTTCTTGAAGAGTAGGTATAATCGTAAGGATCGTCTCTAATCTTGAAATCTCAATAAGCTTCTTAACCGCTGGATGCTCTACATGCGTTAATACAAATGCTCCATGTCCATTCCACAATCTATTAGCTGTGAGGATGGCACTAAGACCAGAAGAATCCACATACTGAATGTCCTTCATATTGAATATGAGGTGAACTACTCCTTCGTTACGAAGAAAAACAAATTCACTCTTGACGTCTGGCGCAATGACAGAATTGAGGTTCGCTTCTTCGAGCGTAAGTACTGAGTACTTTTCTTTCTTATCTAAACTGATCTTCATAATGGTCTATTCGATTCTTGTGTTCTGAGGAGGTTGAATTGATACACGAAATACTCGCTCATCATTCAGCCCTATATTCAGAGCGACAAAGATAACTAAGTGCAGCCAAATATGCGAGCGTCTTCTTAACGACGATAATATGCATAGATATTATAACAATGAGCGATAATAGCTGTTATAAATCTATGTTAATAATCAGGGGCGAGGTTAAAAGTAATTGCTACCCATAATATCTGCTAATACCAGACCAAAGAGCACTTAAGAATAAGTCATTCTTATAGACCTTGATAGGAACTCAAAAAGTATCATCAGTCAAGATGTAAGCACTTTTAGTCAATTTGTTACACATTATGATTATCTTTAATGTGTGTATGCAAAACCTGACAGTTTGTGTCTTAATATTGACTTGCGACTGCCATAAATAGCATGATATCCTATGTGAAACATGACAATTGAGCCGAAATGATATACTGGCATGCTTTTGTTAATAAAAATAAAAGTGTCCAGAACTGTCACAACTATTGCGGCTCCTGCGTCATTTAATTAGTATTATTGTTAGTAACACGCTAGCATATCTAAAAAATAAAATATCCTGATTCACATCTTCGATATAGAGCGAAGGAAAAAGGACAAGAAAAAATAATCGATGAATAGAAAATTCTCACCAAAAGTTAAGAAGATCATCTCACTAAGTAGAGACGAAGCGGTGCGTTTAGGCCATGACTACATCGGCACAGAGCATCTCCTTCTTGGCATGTTGAAAGAGCAAGATAACATGGCTATCCGTGTTCTTAACTCGCTACAACTTGACCTCGATCAGTTGAAGTACAGAGTTGAAGAGTCAACGAAGGCTAACAGATCTGACAATACTTCGCTTAACGTAGGGAACATCCCTCTTAATAAGCACGCAGAGAAGGTGCTGAAAGTGACTTTCTTGGAGTCCAAGTTGTTCAAGAATGACGAGATCAACCCAGAACACCTCATGCTATCTATATTGAAGCACAAGGACAACCTTGCATCTAAGATCTTAGATCATTTTGAGGTAGACTATGATGGATATAAGACGGAGCTTGAGTATGTGACTCAGGAGCAAGATGGTGGATTTGATTATATCACTGACTCATCAACAGATAGTGATATGCCGATAGAAGATGATGCTTCATCTTTTAGCGGAAGAACTGGCAGACGTGGAGCGACTAAATCAAGAACACCAGTACTCGATAATTTTGGACGAGATGTATCGCGACTTGCTGAAGAAGGTAAGTTAGATCCGATCATCGGAAGAGAGACAGAGATAGAAAGAGTATCACAGATCTTAAGTCGTCGTAAAAAGAATAACCCTGTCTTGATAGGTGAACCTGGTGTAGGTAAAACAGCTATCGTAGAAGGCCTAGCCTTGAGAATACATCAAAAGAAAGTATCTCGTACACTTTATGATAAGCGTATCGTGATGTTAGATCTTGCTGCACTTGTAGCAGGCACGAAGTATAGAGGACAGTTTGAAGAGCGCATGAAAGCGATCATGAATGAATTAGAGAAGACAAGTGATGTCATCTTATTCATTGATGAGATACATACTATCATTGGAGCAGGAGGATCTACAGGATCTCTCGATGCATCTAATATCTTCAAGCCAGCATTGGCAAGAGGAGAGTTACAGTGCATAGGAGCATCAACTCTTGATGAGTACCGTCAGTACATAGAGAAGGATGGTGCATTAGATAGAAGATTTCAAAAAGTACTAGTTGAGCCGCCATCATCAGAAGAAGCGATTCACATACTTAACAATATTAAGTCCAAGTATGAGGATTTCCACAATGTGGAATATACAGACGAAGCTATAAAGGCTTGTGTATACATGAGTGATCGTTATATCAGTGATAGACATTTGCCTGACAAGGCTATCGATATCTTGGATGAAGTAGGAGCTCGTACGCACCTTAAAAACATCCATGTACCTAAGTAC
>CALHUZ010000035.1 GCA_938039305.1 uncultured Saprospiraceae bacterium | reverse complement strand
AACAGCAGCAGTGGTGAGCGAAGAACCTAAAAAGAAAAAGAAGAAAAGAACAACTCCGAAGAAGCCGAAAGTAGAAAAAGTATATCTCGCTGATGGTAAATATCACAATACGGATATAACATATCAACTATTTAGAAGTGGCAATGACAAGCACTATTTCACTTTTAGAAACGCTGAAGAAAAGACAATTTTACTCAATAGTGACGTCAGAGGATTTGAAACTCCAGAACAAGGTCAAGCGAAGATTGATCAGGTATTAAAGTTTGGTCCAGATCGAGGTAACTATGAATCGAAGACTACGAAGAACGATAAGTTCTACTACTATCTAAAAGATTCAGACGGCAACAATATAGCCAAGAGCTTCTTCTTCAAAACTGAAGAAGATATGGAAGTTGCAATAACTTCCTTATTGTTAGATACCGGTGGTGCAGTTGCTACTGGAGCATCTGGAGGAAGTGTTGATGAATACTTGGAGTGCAGTGCATATGAAGCTCATATAGGAAGTAAAAGCCCAAATAATGATGACTTTATCATCTTCTCGCAGGATGGTGAGCACTACTTTGCAATGGTAGGCGAAGGCAAAGTTATACTTAGAAGTGAAGGCTATACAACTGAGAAGTCTCGAGATAATGGTATCGAATCTGTTTCAAAAAATAGAGAAATAGAAGAAAGATATAGTGTAATAGAAGAAGATGGTTCGCATCTACTCATTCTAAAAGCTGGTAATCATCAAGAGATAGGACGAGGATGTCCCAAAAGTGATAGAGCGGGTGCGATGTACTGGATGCCGAGTGAAATAGAGAAACGTGCTGCTGCTGAGAAACAGAAAGCGGCTGCTGCTGCGGCTGCATTGGCAGCTAAGCAAGCAGAAGAAGCTGCTGCAAAAGCGAAAGCTGAAGCAGATGCTGCCGCTACAAAGAAGAGAGCAGAGGAAGAGGCTGCTGCAAAAGCGAAAGCTGAAGCGGATGCTGCCGCTGCTAAGAAAAAAGCTGATGAAGCCGCTGCTGCAACTGCCGCCGCCGCTGCGGCCGCTGCTGCTGCAAAAGCGAAATCAGATGATTATTTAGCATGTCGTGAGTATGAAGCGCATATAAATGATGTAAGTGCTGATCACAAAGATTTTATAACATTCTCACATGATGGAGAACACTATTTTGCTTGGATAGGTGATGGGAAGATCGTTATGAGAAGTGAAGGATATACTTCAGAAAGTGCGAGGGACAATGGTATAGCATCAGTAATAAAGAATCGTGAACTCGAAGAGCGTTTTAGTTTAGACGAGAAAGCAGGGCACTACTTTACTGTTTTGAAAGCAGGTAATCATCAGGAGATTGCACGTAGTTGTCCGCACAAGGATAAGAATGCTGCGATGTACTGGTATCCAAGTGCTATTAGTAGTAGGGCTGCCGCTGCAACCGCTGCCGCCGCCGCAACTGCCGCTGCTGCCGTTAAGGTTCAAGCCAAGTCTGACGACTACTTAGCATGCAGGGTGTATGAGTCTCATATTAACGATATAAGCGCCGATCATAAAGACTTCATAACATTCTCACATGATGGTGAGCATTATTTCGCCTGGGTTGCTGATGGCAAGATCGTTATGAGAAGTGAAGGTTATACTTCAGAAAGCGCACGTGATAATGGTATCGCTTCTGTTATCAAAAATAGAGAGGAGGAAAAGAGATTTAGTATAGATGAAAAAGCGGGTTATTTCTTTACTGTGCTAAAAGCAGGTAATCATCAAGAGATTGCAAGAAGTTGCCCTCATAAGGAAAAGTCAGCAGCAAGAGCTTGGTTCCCAGGTGCAGCAGTAGCTGCCGCCGCTGTTGCAGTACCATTAGTAGCTGAAGTACCAAAACCTGCTCCAAAGCCTGAGGCTCCTAAAGACAAAGAAGATGACTACTTGGCTTGTAAAGAGTACGAAGGTCGCAAGGTTAATGATAAGCAAAACAACGTTGCCCTTTTTAAGCATGATAGCGATGGGCAGTTTTACTTCGCTCTATATGATAATGATGGAAATGTAAAGTTGAGAAGTGAAGGATTCCGCACTGCTGAAGAAAGAGATGAAGAACTTTCAGGCGTAGTAAAGTATCATGATAACAAGTCCATGTACAAGCGCAAAGAGAAAGGCAAGTACTTCATGGATATCCTATATGATAAGACTGGTAGAGAAGTAGGTAGATCATGTCTTCAAAAGAAAGAGAAGAAAGTGGCTCCAGTTGCCGCTGCAGCAACTGTTGCCGCAGCCGCTGCAACAGTTGTAGTTCCAAAGCCTAAACCAGAGCCAAAAAAGGTGGAGCAAGCTCCAATTAAAAAGAAGGTTGCAGCTGTACCAGTTAAGAAAAAGGCTGCTGCTGCCGCAGTTGTTGAAGAATCTGGAGGATGGTTCAAATGGTGGTGGTTACTTATACCACTATTGCTTCTTTTAGGTTGGTGGCTTTTAGGAATGAAAGGATGTGGAGGAGAAACACCACCACCGCCACCACCGGTTAAAGTTGAAGCGCCAGCACCGGCGCCAAAACCAGCTCCGGTTCCTGAGCCAGTGAAAGCTACACCACCGCCGCCACCAGCACCTAAGCCAGCGCCAGTAGCTGTTGCAGGATGTAATTGTGGAGAGAAAGGGAATGTAGCCATATTCACTATTCCTTCAGGTCCTGCGAAAAGTGTGAGTAAACTAGGAACATATCCAGAATTTGGAAATAGTCATAGTCTTACTCCGGCACAATTCTATCAGAAGTTGTCTGATAGATATGATTCGAATGCAGGAGATAAGATGTACTTGAATTATGTCTTTAGATCTATGGGTTATAGAAATGGATTTGCAGGTGCAAGTGCAGGATTATTCTCTAATGTCACTTTGGATAGGGGACAGAAAGGCCTCTTAGGACTTGGAGAACAGCACCATTATGAATACTCAGCTCTAAACACAAACGATAGAGATAGACAAGCTTTCAAGATCAAAGCAGCTAATGGTTGTGATGTTCACTTTATGAAGACTTGTGGAAACTATATGTTCTTCTGTGATTAGAAAATATTATAATTGAAATTAGAAAGGCCCTTGATGAATAAATCATCAAGGGCCTTCTTTTTTTATGTTTACAGTTATACTAACTGTACTAAAAGTAGGCTCAGCTGTTAGCTGATATTACGATCTTGCCCTTCCCAATATGGAGCTCTTATATCTCGTTTTAAAATTTTGCCAGCTCCTGAAAGAGGAAAAGGCTCAGTTCTAAATGAAACGCTTTTGGGACACTTATAGTTAGCTATGTGTTTTGCTGATTCTGCTATGATTTCTTCTTCAGTTGCTGTTTGTCCCGGGTGAAGGATGATCTCAGCATGAACAAGTTCTCCCCACTTTTCATGAGGGATGCCGATAACAACAGCTTGAGCAACAGCAGGGTGGTTCATCACTGCGTTTTCAGTTTCTGCAGAGTAGACATTCTCTCCTCCAGATACAATCATGTCCTTGACACGATCTACTAAGAACACAAAGCCCTCATCATCCATGTATCCGGCATCACCAGTATGGATCCATCCATTACGCATAGAGACTGCAGTCTCTTCTGGTTTGTTCCAATACCCTACCATGGCATTAGGTCCTCTGACGGCGATCTCACCTACAGCTCCTTCTTCAACAGTGTTACTTTTCTCATCTACAATTCTAACTTCGACGCATGATATGGCTCTACCCGCAGATTTGAGTTTGCCAGCTTTTGGGCCAGTGAGTGTATGATATTCTGGAGCGAGCATAGTTGCTAATGGAGACAATTCAGTTTGCCCATATCCTTGTGCAAATCTTACTCCTTTGAAAGTTCCCATAGCATCAACAAGTGCTGATTCACTGATAGGTGAAGCTCCGTATAAGATGAATTCTACAGAATCAAGATCTGTTGGATTCTGCTTCAGATGCGCGACTGTCATCTGAATCATAACAGGAACTAAAAGAAGGTGAGTGATATCGTATTGCTTTGTAATATCTACCACTCCTTGCGGAGTAAAGGATGGGATGAAATAATTCGTTGCCCCAACGAGCATACCTGCTTGCATCACAGCTTCATCAGCAAGATGGAACATCGGTGCTGCATGAAGGTATGATGAATCAGGCTTCATCTCCATCAGTGGCACCAGACTTATAGAACTGGTCCATATACTTATGTGTGTCAGCATGACTCCTTTCGGAAATCCAGTAGTACCACCAGTATAAAAGATCCCAGCAAGATCCTGATCGTGTCGATAGGTATCTTCCATTGGCTCGTTATCAGTTATCAATTTTTCATAACTGACCATGCCTTCTGGGCAATCAGAATCGCCGATATATATGATGTGACTTAGATCAGTTTCTAAAGCCGCAACTATAGGGAGAAACGCATCATCTACGAATAAGACTTTTGCTCCTGCATCATTAATTGAATAACTGTTCTCTTTTGCAGACCATCTGATATTAAGCGGAACGACACATGCTCCAGACCACGGGACTGCGAAGTAGTATTCTAAATATCGATCTGAGTTGAGTGCTAGGATGGCGAGTCTATCGTTATCTTGAACTCCAAGCCCTTTAAGACCTGCAGCAAGTTTTGCTACTCTATTTTTAAATTCTTTCCAAGTGCTTTTTCTGCTTCCGCAAATGGTTGCTGTCTGGTTAGGAAAGATTTGTGCATTACGATGCACAGCTTGAGTTAGATAGATCATTCGACTTAATTTTCAGATAGCAACAAGAGCTTATCAGAAAAGTAATATCTACAATTTTCTCTAAAAACTGAAATGAGAAATTAGCAATAAATGAAAGGTCACAAGTTGAACCAATAAGTCATCTTGGCTACTAAGGCTCTATTACGGCTTCCGAAATTGGCCATCTCTGCTGTGTCATAGTTGTCGGTATACACAATGAAGAAGTCAGATACTGGAGCAAATCTCCACTGAAAGCGAGCGTTGATATTTAGATTATCCAGTTGATTGTTGTACTGTATGAATGTAGTTAGGAAGATCTTTTTAGAGAATGTAAGATCAATCCTTGGACCGATTAACCATATATCTACAGCTTTAAATGGTTCTGCCAATGCAACATGATTATAAGAGTAACCTAGAGAAACAAAACCGTAAGGTTGATATCTATAAGTCAGACTACCTGAAAGTCCATATCTGCTGCCATTAAAGTAGGAGCCATAGTTGACCTCTGTACGCGAGGTTACCCTTTTTCGCTGGTCTGAAGAATAGCTGATCGAACTCTCTAAGTATGAATATGAAGTCCCACCACTCAGAAAGATGTCGTCTTCTTGGAGTCTTGTTGGGTCAAAGTCATTAAGCAATGTTAGATCTTTATAAGAAAGACTTACATTAAGCATACTTAGATCTCTAAATGAAATATCCCATGTCGGATCAAAATTGATCTCTTCAACTGCAAAGTCTTCAATGTATGGATTGTCATCTTTGCCTAGCTTCCAAAATATTCTTGAATCAAATCCTACCGAATGACTTGCGATTGGGCCAGACTTTGGGAAGAAATTAACTTGCGCTTCTGGACTAATGATAAAGAAGTCTTTGCGCGGAGAGAATCCTACTTCAGGATTATAGTTATTTCCTACGAGGATATGGGCCCATTCTAATCTGTATTTTCTTTTATTATGTACTACTTGTAAGGTGTGTGCGATATCATCTCCAGAAATATCTGGAGTAAAGGTTTTTTGAATATTCGCATTGGCGACCCATTCATTGCTTTTATTGTTAAGTCTATATGCCAAGCCCATGAGTCTATTATAATCATTAAAGTCACTGTTTGCATAATCACTTGGGCTGATGGCTTGCTTATTGACGCCCATGATTTGGACTCGTGATATGTCAGATATACGCTGCTCAGCAGTAGCAACAGTATAGTTAAAAGCAGGTGTTCCAGATCCATCTCCCAAGCCTTCGATACTTGCTGTCTGCATATTTAATAACCCAAGACGTAATCTTTCATTTAATTTACCACTCAGACGAGCACCGTATAAGATAGTGTTCTGTATGTTTTGTCCTGTTTTAGGATCTATACTCACACCTATCCTTCTTGAAAAAAATGGATTAGAAAAACGACCACTAAAACTGCCAAATAGGTCGGCGTTTTCTAAAAAGAATTGTCGCCTTTCAGGAAACAAAATTTCAAATCTATCTAGGTTAGTAACTTGCTCGTCTACTTCTACTTGTGAGAAATCAGGATTGAAAGTAAGGTCAAGATTTAGGCCAGAAGAGATGCCTATTTTGGCGTCTCCACCTATGTTGAATTTGCCTTGAGCTTTCAATTGCGATTGATCTTCAAAGTCTCTTGTGACGGCACTTGCTACGTACGGAATAAGTGATATGTTTTTTCCAGTTTGCTTTAGTGGTTTCTCCCAATTCATATCTCCCATGAATCCCATGTCCATCACAAATCGATTTCTTGGTATGTCTGTGAATGAGGTGATCTCATTACTTTGAGTATCCACACGGTACATATTGAACCTCCACTTTTGAGTTCCATTTTTAAATCGAAGTGTGCTGAATGGGATGGCCATCTCAACAGTCCAGCGATCGGCATACCGTTTTGCTTCTCCTATCCATTTATTATCCCAAGATTCATCAAAATCTGAAGGTGACTGGCCTGCATTTACGACAGTGGCTTCTCTTCTTACTCCATATGCATTCATTCCAAAGACTAGAGCATTAGTCCTGTCATTGTATGTATCTAGAAGTAAGGTGACGTTGTCATTTCCAAAAAAGTCGTAGTCTCTTTTTAAAGATGTCGTTATAAAATCTCCTCCTTGCGCGTGACAAGTGATAGCTATATACAGGTTGTTATCATCATAGGCCATCGATACTTCTGTATCATAAGATGCACTTAACTTATCATCAGGAAAGTTTTGATGCATGTCTTTTGCGGCTTCTATATTAGACCAAACGGTGTCATCTAAAACGCCATCAATTTTGATAGGATCAGCTATGTAATGAACATCTACTGATGGGTGCTGGATGTCGGCCTCATCTTGAGCTTTGAGTGAATGTCCATATGAGATGAACGTTATTAAAATCCAGATTACTGATAGTTTAGACTTTTGCAACATCATGGCATTCATATTAAAGAAAAGTAAATGTAAGTATCATGTTGCAATAACACATGAGGATCAGACACAAGTTGTACGATATGCACTTTTACTACTATTTTAAGTCAGACATAATGCCAATATAGCTCTCGATATCTACCTTTTTTTTGTCTAAATTGTTCAGACTAATTCAATTCGTATGAAAAACTACTTTGTGGCGCTTGTCGTCATCTCCGTAATTCTATTTAGTCAGTGTGAAACTGAGCAACCTAAGGGATCAATAGAACACTTAAAGTCAACAACAGAAGCCATTGATCAAAATGCACTTCTGAACGCTGATCAGGATCAAGGCAACTGGCTGACTCATGGAAAAAATTATGAAGAGAACAGATATTCTGAACTCAATCAAATCAATAAAGAAAACCTCGATCAACTGGGCTTAGCTTGGACTTTAGACCTTGGCACCAAAAGAGGAATTCAATCCACACCAATAGTCGTTGATGGCATCTTGTATGCTACAGGTCCTTGGAGTGTAGTTTATGCGATTGATGCTCGTGATGGATCACTCTTATGGCAGTATGATCCAAAGGTGCCAAGAGAAAAAGCAACTAACTTTTGTTGTGGTGTGATCAATCGTGGTTTAGCTATATACGAAGGTGATCTCTTCCTTGGAACATTAGATGCTCGGTTGGTTTCACTAAATGCTGAAGATGGATCAGTAAACTGGACAGTCAATACAAAATATAAAGATGATATGATATCGTCTATCACAGGTGCGCCAAGAGTTGTAAAAGGCAATGTTATAATTGGAAATGGAGGAGCAGAATTTGATGCACGAGGATATGTGTCAGCATATGATGCGAAAACTGGAAAGATGTCATGGAGATTCTTTACGGTACCAGGTGATCCTTCTAAGCCATGGGAAAATCCGGATCTTGAAGAAGCGGCTAAAACTTGGACAGGAGAATGGTGGAAGCAAGGAGGTGGTGGAACTGTCTGGGATGCAATCGTATACGATCCAGAATTCAATAACATCTACATAGGAGTTGGAAATGGAGCACATTGGGATCGACAAATCCGAAGTCCAGAAGGTGGAGATAATTTATATCTCTCAAGTATCGTCGCACTTGATGCTGACAACGGATCTTATAAATGGCACTATCAGACGACACCAGGAGATACTTGGGATTATACCGCTACACAACATATCATTCAGACAGAATTAGAAATAGATGGAGCAAACAGAAAGGTGCTCATGCAAGCGCCTAAGAATGGATTCTTTTATGTGATCGACAGATCTAATGGTGAGTTGATTTCTGCGGATAATTATTGTTATCAAAACTGGACAACTGGCATGGGAGAGGATGGTCGACCGATCGAAGCACCCGGAGCACGTTATGATGATGGTGCTACGCACTGGATATCTCCAAGTAATCTCGGCGGTCACAACTGGCATCCGATGACTTATAGCAAGAAGACGGGATTGGTATATATACCTGGTCTGGTTGAGACTTCGACCTATCAGCATGTGCCACCTGAAGTTGGTGTGGCTGCTGCTTTAGGTGCGCAGATTAGCCTTGCCGGCAAATTATATATTCCACCAGTTTATGATACTAATCCTGCTGCTCCACAACCGTTCATCAGTTATGGAGAGTTGATCGCGTATGATCCTGTAAAGCAAGAAAGAGTCTGGACTCAGAAGCAAGCTTTAAGATATAATGGAGGATTACTTTCTACAGCTGCAGGATTGTTGATGCAAGCAGATGCGGAAGGAAGATTTAGTATAAGAGATGATATGACTGGGGAGATTCTCTGGGAATATGATATCAGATCAGGAGGTATCGCTTCGCCTGTTACTTACCTTGTTGATGGAGTGCAGCACATAACCATATTAGTAGGATGGGGTGGTGTAGTCGGGCAAGCAGAAAATATAGCAGGAAGGCTTCATCCAGGTACAGTTTATACTTTCAAAATAGGAGGAGATGCACCTGCACTTGAAAAGCTACCACCATTGCCTATGGCTTTTACTTCATTGAAACCAGATGCTACTGCAACTCCAGAGCACCTTGGTGCTGGATTTAATTTGTATGCTCAGTATTGTATCGGGTGCCACGGTAATCCGTGGTTTACTGGAGGTAACATACCCAGTCTGATGTTGTCAAGCGATGGTGTATTTAACAAGTATAATGATATAGTTCTTGGAGGTATGCTTGCAGAAGAAGGGATGCCTGATTTTGGAGATATGCTTTCAGAAGAAGAGTTGGCGGACATAAAGAACTTTATGCTCTTCACAGCTAATTCTTTTAATACGGATAAGCCGGATCTCGTAGGATATCTTACAAGTATCGGAGGTATGCAGTATATGGCTGATCAAAATCCACCTGAGCGGAAGAATATCGAGTAAAGAGATATGCTCATTTGTGTGGCTTCTAAACAATTTCAATAGAGATTGTTTAAGAAGGTACAATAAGATGATTATGAGTAGACTTAAGATAGGTGGTAAGATTCCAAAGCTTACAGGAGACACCCTTTCGGGAAATGAAATAAGTCTTCCAAATTATAAGGGAAGCCCGCTAATACTGTCTTTCTATAGATATGCAGGATGTCCACTTTGTAATCTTCGAATTCATGATTTTATTAAAAAGTATAATAAAATCTACAAGCCAGCTGGAGTGAATGTAGTGGCGGTTTTTCAATCTCCGATTGAAAAAATGGAAAAGTATACTACTGAGCATGATGCGCCATTTGAGTTTGTATCTGATCCAGATTATGAATGGTATCGTGCTTTCGGAGTAGAGTCGTCTTTGTCTGGACTTGTAAAAGCAAGCTTAAAGCCAGTCTCTATATTAAGATCTTTTACAAAAGGATTTGGAAGGGTAGATCCAGATGGAGTGATGACAAGATTGCCTGCTGATTTTCTAATTAATTCTAAAGGTGTTATCGAAGATGCCTTTTATGCCAAAGATGTAAGTGAGCATATTCCATTTTCGAGGATTGAGAAGTGGATAGATAATATGTAAAATACCACGACATCTGAGGGCCTTGACGACATAGTAGTTATTCATGATTTTTACCTTC
>CALHUZ010000034.1 GCA_938039305.1 uncultured Saprospiraceae bacterium | reverse complement strand
TTACTTAGGGCAACATGGGATGTTGAATGACTTAAAGCATACGAGCAACGATTTACACTACCTAAAGGGAATAGCTCCACAATATTCTGGAGATGAAAACTACATTAATGCACTTGCCGTTTCAGACAAGAACATTATCACCGCTAATGGCATTGCTCCAATTGAATTTGCCAGAGAGATATTTGCGAAATTGAAATTGTATGATTCGGATAATATCGAGAAGTGGTTCCAGCTTTTTAAAACGGAATTTGGATAAGGTATAGCTGAATATGCATTAAGCGATGATACGGTGAGATTGTCTATTCCCAAGTCTGCTAGAAATCGTCAATACGCTCTAGGAATAATAGTTTGATACTCTATCAAACAACAGTAAGACTACATTACTTGAGAAGTACGGATAGTACGGGTTTGGGTGAACTGACCGTATCGTAAGGCTATTCGTTCTTGTTCAGCGTCTGTTCGTATAGTAAATAATATGATTTATAGGTTTGCTTGTACATTATGATCTGATTTGATAGATCTATATAAAGTCCTGGAAGCCTAGTTGATAACCTTGACTGTGTATTCTTGAAAAGGAAAGAAAAAAGTGATGAACAAAGAAACAATGCAAAACGAAAGAATTTGGGATGACCTAGCAAGAAATGGTGTCTTGTGTTCACAACCTAAACTGGGGATGAGTCCTGAAGAAGCCAAGAAGTACATTAATAGAAACGGCTTTTATGAAGATAGCCTAAAAGGAAAAAATGTATTGTGTTTAGCCGGTGGTGGTGGACAGCAAAGTATAGGATTCGCATTGTTAGGTGCCAATGTTACAGTTGTTGATTTTAGCATGGAGCAATTAGAAAAGGATAGATTAGTAGCCAGTGTATATCAGAAGCAGATAAGAATAGTAAAATCAGATATGAGGGATTTGTCATTTTGTAAAAATGAAGAATTTGATGTTGTCTTTCAGCCATATTCAATCAACTATATCCCAAGTGTGGAAAGAGTCTTTGATGAAGTATTAAGAGTTTTAAAACCGGATGGGTTATATGACCTTATGTTTCATAACCCATTTCTACATGGTTCTTGGAAAAGTGCATGTTGGGAAGGAGAATGGAGGGAAGAAGAATTATGGGATGGTAAAGGTTACCCTATATGGCAACCATATAAGGATGGTCATCCGATAAAAACAGTGAATCCGAATTGGGAATTTTTAAACTCGGAAAACAAAGAAGTAGAAATAAAAGGTCCACAAGAGTTTAGACTTACCATGTCATCGATCATAAATGGATTAATCTCGAGAGGCTTCGAAATACTTAAATTTAAAGAAGAAATTGGTTCAGATGCTGAAAGCAGACCTGGGACATGGGAACATTACAAGTCTTGTGCGCCTCCTTGGATTTACATGTTGAGCAAAAAGAAAATGTGAGCTAATAACATAGAGTATTAAGTAAGTTGCTAAGGAAAGCAAGACCTGCCGAATACACAAGATCATAAAACATCATCTAAACAAAAGAAAACAATGAAACTAATAAGCATTATATTCTTAACCTTTATATCTCTCTCGGCATCATCTCAAGTGAGTAAAGAGTCTCATTTGTTTAAAGAAATGAAAGTACAAGACAGTACTTTCTTTGATCGTGGATTTAATCTATGTGATATGGAATACTTGAAAAATCATATTGCAGATGATCTGAAGTTTTTCCACGACCAAAGTGGTGTCCAAGATAGAATAGCCTTTTTAGAAACTACTGAAAAGTATATTTGCTCCGATTCAGGGCAAAAGCCAATTCGAAAAGTAGACACACAAAGTCTAGTGGTGTTCCCGCTCTATAATAACGGGGAGCTATATGGTGCTATACAGAAAGGAGTTCATCATTTCTATCTAAGAGAAAGTGATAAAGAAGATGTATGGACGAGCACTGCAAGATTCACTCATGTCTGGGTTATGGATAACGAAGTTTGGAAAATAAGCGAAGTACTAAGTTATGACCATCATTAGCCTTTCGGTTTCAGTCGGATCATTGAGTCCATACCCGTCTGCCTTTGGTAGAGGATCGGAGATTCATAAGTAATGCGGCTGCATTGTTCTTTTAATGCATGTATCGTACTGGTTCTGAAGAACTACCCAGTTCAGGAAGGTTTTGTTCTGATTCATCGCCTATTCTCATAGGAGCGAATAGCATTTACTGCTATATTATAAGCTTTATAGATATCTAATCAAGAGATTCTTGATATGATTGAGGACCTTTGATTGGGGTGAAGTGATATGTGATGTATCGAACCTCCAAGATGGAGAGGTGCGGATAAGCACATGCTGGAGACAGTAGTAATAATTCGAAACATGAACAGAACAATTTGGGTAACATTAGTCACTTTAGTGACATTTACTATTTACTTCGTTCTGGACACATTGTACTTCAGTGATTTGAGGAATTGGATTGATGGATTTATCAACCAACGAGGAATCAGTCACATACTGACATATATCATTTCTGGTTTGCCAATTGTAGTAGCGGTTCTGTTTTTACACACTAAGAATAGATTCTTTAGTAGCCTTGGACTAAACAAATCTATTTTAAAAGCTATAGTCTTCGCGTTGATTTGTACGCTGCCTATGTTTATTGGATTTGCAGTATTCTTAGATTTTAACTCGCAAATATCATTAGATACCATTTTGATAAATGTGATAGCAGCGGCAATTTTTGAAGAGTTATATTATAGAAGTTTTTTATTTGGTCAACTATATAGATATACAAGGTCAGGTTTTATTTTATCTGTTATAATCGGAGCAATAGTGTTTGGACTCATTCATCTCTCTCAAGGAAAAGAATTAGGCGAATGGATTGGGATATTTTTAATTACTTTTTTGGGAGGTATCTTTTTTGCGTGGTTGTTTGTAGAGTGGAAAAACAATATATGGGTACCAATATTTGTGCATATGTTCATGAATCTATCATTTGAATTGTTTTCAGCTGGAGAGAATGCGTTAGGCGGTATCTATTTAAACATATTTAGAATCATATCGGTGACTTTGATGATTGTCCTTACGGTTATTTATAAAAAAAGGAATAAGGAACAGTTAGAAGTAAACAAGCTTACTTTATGGATAAAGGATAAGGTCTGATTGGGCATTTTTGACGATATTATTTTCTGACTTTATTAAATGAATCATTTAAAAGCTAATTATCAATGAATATAAATCAAGTCAAAAGTTATCTTTTATTATCTGTATTGCTATCTATTATATTATTTAGTTGCAAATCATTGAGTGAAAGTTCTGTGCGTCATATTAGTGCTCAACCATTAGATGCCATTCTAATTGAAGATGTAACATTCATGAGTGAAGGTGTGCGTCTTGCAGGGACAATATATAAGCCTAAAGATCCTTATGCAGCTGTGGTTATAGTCCATGGTTCAGATCAAGTGCCTCGCATGACCCAGTTTGCAGAACGATTGGCTAAGCATAACATTTCGGTTCTAACCTATGATAAACGTGGCGTTGGCGAATCAGGTGGAGTGTATGCTGGCCCAGAAGTCGGGACTAACAATATTGATACGGCTAACTTGAATCTATTAGCAAAAGATGCCAGTGCTGCGGTAAGCGTATTTCAAGAGCAAATAAAAGATCTTCCCATTGGACTTATTGGTGCCAGTCAGGCAGGGTGGATCATGCCAATAGCAGCAAATGAAAATCATACGATAGATTTTATGGTTCTATTTAGTTGTCCACTCATCACAACTCTTGAACAACTTAGATTTCAATTTTATACTGATGGTAGAACTGATTTTTGGGAAGATCATACAGAAGAGGATGCACGTGAACATACGTTCAATGATCCTGACAAGTATCAATTTGTAACTACTGATCCCAAAGTTGTACTTGATCAATTATCCATTCCAGGGTTGTGGCTTTTTGGTGAGAAAGATATACAGATACCAGTGAAGGTGTGTGTTGAGTATCTTAATGAATTTAAAGTTAAAGGAAAGCCTTTCGAATATGTGCTGTTCCCATCATTAGGTCATAATACAACTGCTGCAAGTACAACTGCACCTGTTGATATTGCCATCCAATGGATAAAGCAGAACGCTTTCGATAGTAAGAATCTTCGTGAATAAGTCGGTACTAAAAGGAGCGCTACAATTACGGATTCAGCAATGTAAAAATTGTCAGAATATAGATGCATATATTGATTACACAATCAAAAATATTAGATTGAGGTAAAATCAAGAAAATGCAAATCATACCATTTCTAACTTTTGTAGGTGATCAATGCGGAAAGGCTGAAGAAGCCATGAAGTTCTATACTTCGATCTTTCCGAATTCAGAAATTAAAAGCATAACAAAATACGCAGAAGGAGAGGCGGGTGGAACACCAGAACTCGTTAAATACGGAGTATTTACAATTGATGGATTAGAGTACAGAGTCTCGGAAAGTAATTATAACCACGCTTGGTCATTCTCGCCAGGAGTATCGCTGTTCATAGAGTGTGATTCAGAAAAGGAGATAAAGAATTTGTATAAAGCACTTTCGTCAAATGGAGGTAAGATCATGATACCTCTTGACAACTACGATACAGATAATTATGGCTTTGGTAAGATGTTCGGCTGGTGCGAAGATCAGTATGGGATATCATGGCAGTTTAATCTTTCAGAATAAGTACATCCATGTAATTAAATGGGAGATTCATTACCTTGAAGTCCAAATTCGCAATCATGTATCAACTTAAAAAGGAGAGTGTTATGAATCGACGTTATAATTATATGATATCTCGAGCTATGCTTCAGATGTTCTGTAATATTTGGATAATCACTTTGGTCGCCATGTTATGGAACGTATCACCAATCTCGGCCCAATCCTCTGCAACATCATCTATGCAAGAGCGAGCCATACTGATCACCGGCACCAGTTCGGGAATTGGACTACGTATGACAGAGGTCTTATCTGCCCATGGTTTTTTTATTTACGCAGGTGTCCGTACACAAGAAGATTATGCGCGTCTGAATGCGATGGATAATGTTCAAGCCATCCAAATCGATGTGACCATCCAAAATGAAATTGATGCCGCTGTCGAGTATGTACGCTCACAGGAGAGAGGGTTGTATGGTTTAATCAACAATGCAGGTGTAGTTGTCTTAGGTCCGCTGATTGAGATGTCTGAAGAGGACATGAACTTTCAGTTTGACGTCAATCTTCTTGGCCCGTATCGTGTTACAAAGGCTTTTGCTGATCTCTTGATTGAGAGCAAAGGTCGAGTGATGTCAGTTAGCTCTATCTCTGGTATCCTTTCTGGGCAGCGCATGGGCGCGTATAGTATGAGTAAGCATGGTGTTGAGGCCTTTACCGATGCGCTAGCTGCAGAGATGAAGGGCTTTGATGTAGAAGTAGCTGCGGTTGAACCTGGGAACTACAAGTCACAGATTATGGCCTCGATGGTCGAAAGGATGAAGAAGGCCGGCTATACCGGTGAAGGTTCAAGATATGGATCAGTGTTAGACGGATTAAGTGGACCGCTTGATCGCTCTAATTATAAGGAGCCAGATGATGTTGCACTGGCTGCACTTCACTTTCTGACGAGCGAAACGCCAAAGCGACGTTATATGGTAGTGCCAAGTGAGTTTGAGGCTCAGATTACGATCCAGCAGGTCATTAGAGAATTAGTTCAACTGAACGAGGGACAGCCATTCACATATACAAGGGACGAACTTGTGAAGATGCTTGACGAGGCACTTAATGAAAAATAAATCTATTATGAAAAGT
>CALHUZ010000033.1 GCA_938039305.1 uncultured Saprospiraceae bacterium | reverse complement strand
GCAAGAGCGCCTTTTATAGTAGCTGCGTTTTCGTCTATCTGTCCTGCAACACCCAGCATGGTAGTCGCTACGCTAATTGTATCGTTCAATGCTGTGATGTGAGCTGTATTTCCAGCGATGCCACCACCTGCTTCATTCATTTCTTTGAAGTAGCGTTCTATATTGCGACTGGCCTTCCATGTCTTATGAAGTAAGCTGATGATCAACGGAAGCAGCAACACCGTCACTACTAATAATATCGTCCAAAGAATAAGTACTGCTTGTGACATGATTATACTTTTTGATTTACAACTGCAGTGATCGTTTCTGCAAGATTATTATTTACAACGACGAGTCCTTCTGCTGTTGCGCTTAGGCCTTTATTTAGTTTTGTAACTTCTGTAGGAAGGTGTCCAGTCTCCGTCTCAATCGCTCGAAGGCCTAATCTCAACTTCGCTAAATAGCTGTCTCCTGCCCCACCGATACTATTTAGCAGTTTTATAATTTTCAGCAGATATGTCACGAGCACAATAACAAGTAATACTACTGCTACAATCGTGGCTAACATTAATATCACTTCCATAATTATAATTTGTGATCTTTTAAAACACAGTTTGGACATCCTGAGCAACCTTCTGCATGCTCCTTTAAAGCTGTAGTTCCGTGGATTATATTTACGGCAGTGTCATAGATCTTTCCAACTACCTGATTAGTTTTTGAAAGAAAGATTGGAATCTGAATTGTGTTGTTAGCAGTTAGCTTTCCTTGTGTCCAAATCTTTCCTGCGGCGTCATCAATCTCCTCTGCAGTAGAAACGATCAGGTGCAATAGAAAGCCTACCACACCTATGACTACAAGTCCGATAACCAATGATATAATCCAAAGTTTTATGTGTGCATCCATATCGTTTATTTTGATTCAGTTTCATGAAGTGCTTGTACGACAAGTCCTGCATGTGATTCGATGGCTTTTGCACCTTCCAATATGTCTCCTGCTACAATATTTGTTTGCTCTAATCCCCAAATGCAATTTGTATTTTCTTTGATCTCAACTACTAAGCCTAAAGCAGCGGAAGCTAATTTCAATATTCGTCTGGCAGAACTTCTTACCAAAAGCAATAGCACTGCCGCAGCTAAAATAATCACAACGGCGATGGCCAGTCCGATATAATAGTTAGTATATAATGAAGCGTCATCCATGAATATTATTTTTTCTTAGAACCTGGTTTTGGGCTATTTCTAAATTGTAATTTCTCATAAGCAAAGTGAGCGATCTTATCTACCATGCTTGGCTCTTCGACGTGTCCCCATCCAGATGGCACATGTCCGGCCTTATTCCATTTTGCAGTTCTGTTATTATACTGCATCGTCATCTCCCTGAGGTTACTGATCAGCGATCCTGTCACTCGAGAAATAGTTGATGAAACGATGGTACCTGGTGGCGTGGCGTAAAAAGGTGCAAAGCTATCTGGAAAACCAGGCATCGTACATCCGATACAAGGCGCTCCTACATTCATACAACCTCCTTGGCCATTGATGGCTCCTCTCTTGTTTATATTACATTGAACTACTGGTCCCCAGCATCCAACTTCCACTAAGCATTCTTTATCTCCGTACTCCTCCGCAAACTTGCCTTCCTCATAAAAACCAGCACGAGTACATCCTCTATGTACGGTCTCGCCAAATAACCATGATGGTCTTCCTAACTCATCAAACTCCGGCAATGGCCCTAAACCATGAAGGAATAACAAAACAGCTGCTATCGTCTCTGTTATATTGTCTCCTTGTGGTGCGCATCCTGGTAGATTAACTACAGGAAGCCCCAAGGCACTTCGATAGTCTTCACCTAAAAAGTCCATCACACCTTCTGCATCCGTAGGATTTCCTGCGGCGGCTGGGACACCGCCCCATGTGGCACATGTACCTACTGCTATGACAGCTGCTGCGTGCTCACTCATTCGTGACACCCAACTTGAAGAAGGGATCGGTTGAGGATCGCCATTTTCGTCATCATCACAGCCCAATCCAGACCAATAGCCGCCAGTTTCTGCAGCAATCCGCTCATCCATAATGGATCCTTCACAAATCACAACGAAGGGAACTCCTAATTCTCCTCTCGCTGCCAGTCGAAACGGATGTATAAATTCTTCCCCTGCTGTTACAGCCAATACAGGGTGATGAAGTACAACCTTAGGCATACCGGGAAGCACGCCTCTTAGCAAATCCTCCACAGATGGAGATGTCGCTCCAACTGCCGCTATTGAGCAACCATCACAGCTCCCACCAGCTATCCAAAAGGCATGAACCTCTTCAATGTGATTGGGTAAAAGAGAAGAAAGACCATTTGTGTCGCTCAAAACAATATGCTTTAATGAAAGGTTTTCAGATAATAAATACAATGTAACGACCTGAGAATCAATCAAAGATTCCGCAATAACATATTAAATAGAAAATGTTTTCTAAGTAATACATGGCGCAGACTTATTATACCCGCTGCATTATCCATAATTTGGATTTAGAAAGGGTTTTCTAATTTTTGAAACTAACTACTATGCACCTATCTAATTCTACCAAATTCTTGCTTACTACTTTGCTCATAGCAATGACTACATCAAGCTTGTTTTCACAAAATGAAATTGACACTACCCTGACTATCTACGAAGGAGCAGTGGTTGTATCTGCAACGAGGTCGAACACACTGGCGGATCGAATTCCACTGAACATAGAGGTCATCAATCAGCGTATGATAGAGGAGAATCAGCCAATATCGCCCACAGAAGCACTTCAATATATACCGGGAGTAACGAGGCAAAGTGATGGAGGGCTCGCTTCGACGCCTATTATAAGAGGACTTTCCAGAGAGCGTGCGCCTATCCTTATAGATGGTAATCCATTCGTAGGAGGTAGGATTAGGTCATATAGCCTTGTCGATCCATTTCAGATAGAGCAAATGGAAGTCATCAAAGGGCCAGCTTCTGCATTTTGGGGAAGTGATGCGGTATCAGGTCTTGTGAATATCGTCACTCGAAAAGCTGAAAGTGGCTATGGCAAAAAATTCAAAATAGGTTCAAGTATCTATGGTGGATATCAATCAGTCAATGGTCTCTCTCGAGGTAGAGTTGAAGTAGAAGGCCGTGGCAATGGCTTTGA
>CALHUZ010000032.1 GCA_938039305.1 uncultured Saprospiraceae bacterium | reverse complement strand
TTTGTTATCTAAAATTGATGAAAATGAATACGACTAATTAAGTCTTATACTTGAGACAAGGCGAGAACAGGAGATTTAAATAGTAAATTAGGGAATAAAAAAAAACCCGGATTCATCACCAGCATCTAATATCTGGGAGAGGAACGACCGGGACAGCAAAGCACAAATATAGAGGTATAAGAATGAACAGGCAATATTATGAGAAGGTATTCTCGGCGCAAAGAATGCAGAGGTACTTTGATCAGTACCAGAATGACGAAGAAAAAGCAATTTTGCATTACAAATCGAACATCGAATTATCTGAATCTTTTTATTCTGTTTTATCGATGTTTGAGATAGCTCTTAGAAATAGTTTTAATAGAGAACTGACTGATCATTTTGGTACAACAGATTGGTACTTAATCATTGACTCCGTAAATGGACTAAGGAACTTAAGGAATAGTCTAAGGACAGCTAAGAAGCATATTGCTAATAGGAATGAAGATATAACTGCAAATAAGGTAGTTGCAGAATTAACTTTGAGCTTTTGGGTTAGGTTATTGAATGCGGAATATGAAAGAATCTTATGGAAACCTCTAAGAAAATCATTTCCACATATAGCTAAGTCTGATAGGCAAAGAAACAACGTATCGGCACCAATTAATAAAATACGCGATTTCAGAAATAGGGTATTTCATCACGAACCTATTTCTTGGAGATTAGATAAGTTAGAAGAAACTCATAATAGCATCCTTACTGTCATTGGGTGGATAAATAAGGATTTGCCCTCAATAGCTAATACTATTGACAGAGTTCCTCAAGTAATAACGACAGTAAGAGAAAGACTTAAATAGAGTCAGGCTTGATCTTTCGATCAATTCCCATCAGGATCTATCGGTACCGATAACTCCATAGCTGGATCTTCATCTGGTGCTGTGTACTGATTGCCCTTGCGGCCAAATACTGAGAGCCTAACATATCTCTTTGGATTCAATCTTAGATCCTGTAAGAGCAAAGCAAGATGCTTGCTGGTGCTTTCTAAGTTGTAGTAGATCTCTGGATCGTTCAGTAGCCTTCCGATGGTCCCTTGTCCCGTGTCTACCTTTTCTAAAAGACTATTTACATTAGTGAAAGAAGAATTCGCTTTATCAACGGTAGTCTGAAGACCCGACAGTAGATCGTTAGTGCTTTCCATTGTCTCACTTGCCTTAGCCATCGTACCACCGAGATCGGCGTCTACCACTTGCTGTGAGAATGAAGAGAGATTAGTAATCATCTGCTCTAAGTCATCTTTTGTCTTCGCGAATGAACCTGAAACTTCGGACAGGTTCTCCATCGTTGAAACGATATTGCCAGATGACTTTCTGAGTAGGTTATTCAAGTTAGCTGTAAGTGCTGCGAGGTTCTGAGTGACATGGTCCAAATTGGCTAAAGAATTACCAATGCTATTTTCGTTTTCAGTGCTTGTGATCCTTTGGATGACTGTATCCATGATAGGTCCGAGATTAGTTCTCATGCCCGATATGATGCCATCCACTTCGTCAGCTCCTACTAAGGTAGCGACGATACCTCTTACATTGCCTTCTAACCTCTCTCCACCTACGAGACAATCAGGGCCAGTACATAGCTCATCAAAGTCCAGTATGATTTTACGGTTTCCGATGACGCCTGGAGGTGCAGCATTGATAGCTTTAGTGTTCTTAGGTAGCTTGAAATCACCTTCGATATCGAAGTATACGATCATAGACTGAACATCGTCGGGATTAACTATGATACTTGATATAGCACCAACGTTCAGACCATTGATCTGCACAGGTGAAGCCAGGCTTAATCCCTCTACATCATTGTATACTACTTCGAAAGAATATCCTTTCTTCAGTATGTTTTTACCTTTTAGGTATTGAAACCCCCATATCATGACCGCTAATGTGATCAAGGCGATAATACCAATCTTTAATTCTTTCGTCATCGTGTAGTTATACTAACTGTAAATATAGTGGGTGCAAAAATAGGATATAATAGGCTTGTCATGCCGACCAATTCACATAATGACAAAAGGAGACCATTCTAAAGGGCTTAAAGAGTTAAACTCAGGTTATAATGCGCTTTGGAGGACCCATGAATGGCTATAAGTCAGCGTTATTAGTGAGTGGGAATAAAAGGCTCTTGCGAATAACCAAAATTATAGTGTCCAAGTGATGCTAAATCAATCATAGTATGATCTTTGCAGGTAGGTATTCATATCTCCTTATGTAGGATGATATGGTATAAAAAGACGGGTATTTGAGTCGATGTAGCTTCGTACTGCTCATGTTACTTCCTATGTGCATACTTCATGCGCAGCAGGATTCTCTTGCCAGTCCTGAACCCATGGTTTCCATAGATACCAGCACAAATCTACCAGTGGATACGATACCTATCGTATCTCCCAATCCTTCGATTGATACTGTTAATGTGGACTCTATCCTAATATCAGAAAAAGGAAGGCGAGCACCTGGAAAGGAAGGTCAGGCAGGTGGCCCACCAGAAGGACGAGGCAGTAGACCACAAGCCCCCACTTCCAATACAACCACTTATCCTGAAGGAGGTATTGTATATGGGTCAAAGGATTCGAGTATCACAGATCTTAGACTTCAACTGATACATCTCTATGGTGATGCTTATGTGCGATATGATGATTTTGAGGTGAAGGCTGATTATATCATATTTAATCTTGTCACTAATGAAGTCGAGGCACTGTCTCAACCATACCAAAATCAAAAACCCACCTTTATAAATGGTTCTCAAGTGGTGAGTGCTGATAGCATTAGATATAATATCGACTCAGAGAAGGGCATCGTATATGGTGCTCGGATACAGCAAGATCAATTCTATATCCACGGTGCGACGACAAAGTTTGTCCGAGCAGGATCAGATAGTCTGCATATAGATGACGTGATCTACAATAAGAATGCACTACTCACTACTTGTGATGAAGATCATCCGCACTGGGGTATAAGGACGACAAAGTTGAAGATGATCCCAGAGAAGCTAGCTGTGATGGGGCCATTTGATATGGAGCTTGGAGGGATACCTACTCCTTTAGCATTGCCATTTGCATTTGCACCATTATTCAATTTTGCACAGGGTACTACAGGGATAATATTTCCCGAAAGGGATCCTCTTGTGGTCGATGGAGATCTCGGTATCGGTACTCGAGGTATCGGATATTACTTTGCACTTTCCGACAGGATGGATCTTAAGCTGACGGGTGACATTTATACAAGAGGTACTTTCTCTCTTAGTGCGGAATCTAATTATCGAAAGCGGTATAAGCATAGTGGTCGAGTAGGATTGCTGTACTCAAGAGAGATCCAAGATGTCGAAGGATCGCTTCAGCCCAATATTGAAAAAGCATATCGTGTAAGTATCAATCATCGACAAGACAGTAAGGCGCATCCATATCGTACTGTAGGTGGCTCGCTCAACTTTACTATCAATGATTTCGATAGAAGAAATTACGCCGATGCTCAATCGCAATTGAATAGTTCGATTAATTCTAATTTCTCATATGCTTATCGCATCAATAGCAAGACAAATTTTTCGGCGAGTATACAGCACTCTCAGAATACCAGAAATAGAAGTATCAGTTTTACCCTGCCGGAAATGCAATTGCGGGTGTCAAGATTCCATCCTTTTAAAAGAAAAAAATCTTCGGCATCTAAGGAGAAGTGGTTTGAGAAAATAAACGTGCAGTATAATGGTAGATTTCAAAATAGAGTTTCTACAACTGACACCCTTTTGTTCACTTCGCAGACTTTAGAAAAATTCAGATTTGGATTTTCGCAAGACCTTGACGTCAATGCTTCTTATAAAGTATTTGACTTTGTATCTTTTAATACTTCGGCTAACTATGATGAGTTTAACTACTTTCAGACCTATCGACATGAGATTGTAGATAGTACTGGTGAAGTCTCAGGATCAATAGTCAATGGACTCAAGACGCTGAGAGATGTAAGTGTCACTGCTAATATGAGTACCAACCTGTTCAGTACTTTGCAATTCGCAAAAGGAAAGCTGCGGGGGCTCAGGCATAAAATGACGCCGACCCTCGGATTAAGTTATAGTCCATCGACTCTGGATGAACAGCGTCGGATCACATCAACAACATACGTGGATGAAGATGACCTCATCTATAATCCCTTTCAGGCACAGAATGGTGAGACGCTGATCTTTAATCGGAGTCTGCAGCGAGGTGGTGCAAGGATAACATTTGGTGTTGACAATACTTTCGAAGGAAAGACTTGGTCGAAGAAGGATAGCATCGAGAAAAAGTTCAACATCTTTAACAATGTTAGACTCGCTGGAAATTATAATCTACAAGCTGATTCCCTCAACTGGAGTGTCATCAATCTTACTGCTAACGCAAGACTGTTTAACGGAAAGTCGACCTTGTCTATCTCTGGAATCTGGGATCCTTATGTGCTGGAAAATAATCGAAGGGTAAATAAAACCACTCTTTCTCAAAATGGGAAGTTGTTCAGATGGGCAGGATTTACAACTTCTATATCTACTAATATGACCTTCAAAGATATCCGCGACTTATTCAGAGGAGATCTAAAGGATGACGATCAGCAAAGCAGTAGTACTGATAGAACAATAGGCAGGGGGCGCAGTAGGGAAAAGAAGAAAACTGGTCTTGAAGAACCAGAATTATTTTCATGGTTTGAAGGTGCGCGTATCTCACATGTACTTAGAGTAGGATTGCAAACTGATAGCTCAGGTATCCAAACAATCGCTCACTCTATCCAGATGACTACTGGCAATATTCCTTTGTCAGATAAGTGGGGTATGTCTGTAGGTAACATATCTTATGACCTCAAAAGAGGAAGATGGGTCTATCCTTCATTCTCTCTAACAAGAGACCTACACTGCTGGCAGATGAGTATATCTTGGCAGCCACAAAGAGATACTTATTCATTCTCTATCGGTGTTAAGGCTGCACCATTTTCTAATTACATACGATATCAATCTGGAAGGAATAACTTCCAAGGGGTTAATAGTTTTCGTTGACATAGCCGTCAGTTGATGGTTGTCGGTTGATGATCAATGGTGAAAGAGGAGTCAGGATTTTTAAGATCAAGATCAAGTGTGAAGTTCAATTTTTTAAGTTTCAAGCTCAAGAGTCAAGTTCAAGTTTCAAGTTCAA
>CALHUZ010000031.1 GCA_938039305.1 uncultured Saprospiraceae bacterium | reverse complement strand
AATAGTTATATTCTTAGCTTAAATTGCGATTAACCTATAGCTTAATCTTGAAGAGAAAGGCATTTGTACTCAAAAGGTCGGATAAAGAGCATAAAGCTATATGTATAGATAGTCAAAATGCTAAAGAATTGCTTGCCTTCTTGAACAAAGACGAAAGGCACATTAAGAAATTCAGATACATCATGGAGCTGATTCTCAGAGATATTAGAAATACTGAATTATACGACAAAGAGAATGTGAACAAGAAGGCTAAGGATGTAACCGCTATGAAGTTTTTTAAGGGCCAAGAAAACGCTCGAATCTATTGTAAAGAACAAAGAGTGAACAACAAGCTTTTTATAATAGTATGCTGTGAGGTAGTTGCCGCTAAGAAATTACAAGGAAATAGTAAAGTCATTAGATCTATAATCGATAAGATATCAAGCTATGAGTACGAAATTGAAGAATGATTTTAAGAAGTCTCTTGACTTCAAATCAAAGGAGGATAAAACAGAGCATGATTCTAAAGTCCTGATGTTTAAATTTCTTTCGATTATAGAAATTGAAATGGAAAATAGAGGGATGAACAAGAAGGAGCTTGCTGTACTGCTCAATACCTCACCGAGTTATGTGACACAGTTGTTCAGGGGGACTAAGACTATTAATCTCGTAAAGTTGGCACAACTGCAAGAATTGTTTGAGATAGAGTTTGATATTAAGGCCAAACCTAAATTCTTGATATCAAAGAAGAGCAGTCGAACAATTAAGACGGCAAAGGCACAACCTTTTGCATCTGTGCGATAATCGTTTATGTAGATTTAAGCTTGGTAATCATCATATTAAACAGAACCTAATAAACCCAAAATGCAATCAATGAGAATGGGAATTTTTACAATTAGATCTTACTGAAGATCAGAAGATTGAGTTTTTTGCGCTTCTAAAAGAGGGATTAAAATTATCTGCAGTTCAGAAAATAAAACAGTATTTATGTTTTAGCCTAAGGGACGCAAAAGGAGTCTTGCATCATCTGAACATGCATTACGGAAGCTGTGTGTGTCAGATGTGATTATTCTCAGTTGGCTGAGGAGTATATTGAGTGCCCAAAATGTAAAGCTTTCAACTATAACCTGAAAGTCAAAGCTTAGTTTAAGCCAAAGAGGCTTTGGTTTTATACTGTTATTGGAGGTTTTAAACCTTCAATGCATATATGACCGTGTAACACAATCCCACATTTCCCCTCATCTCACTACAACAATAACCCTATCCTTCTTAACTTGGGTGTATACAACCTACATCCAAATGAAGTCCTATCACTACGTTCTTACATTACCTTTAGCTTTCTTTTTATTTATCGCATTCTTTTCAGGTTGTAGTCCAAGCAAAATCGACGGAAAGTATGAATACCAATTCGTCATTCACGATTCCGAGATATCAGGGACGATGACCGTAGATGGTACCGCGAAGGATATTGAGCTAAACTCTTTTCAGTGGGGTAGAGCGTCATTAGAAGATGTTAAGCTTGATGGCAATCACTTGTCAGGGTATATCAAGCAATGGGATCGAGAATATGTGGTAGATGGAGCATTCGGAAGTGATTCTTTCTTGGGTGAGATAACTTATAAAGAAAACAAGGGAACATTTGAGGCAACTAAGCTGTCCACAGAATTCGTTCAAGTCGATCGATCTGATATCGCTTATATGCTGCCTGAGAACGATCTTCAAGAAACAGAGCTGGATATAGATCATGCTGGCCTCATCGATGATCTGGATCAGCAAGCGATGACCAGAGGGCGCAGAATTTATAATTCTAATTGTATCAACTGTCATGGCAATCCCGAGATCGAAGGATCGATTCCTTTATCTAACAAGTTTTGGAGTGAACCATTCAAGGCAGGATCGGATCCTTTCTCTATGTATCAGACGATCACAAGAGGTTATGGGACGATGATCCCACAATTGATGATGACTCCTCGCGAGAAGTATGATGTCATCGCTTTCATCCGCGAAGAATATGTTAAGGATGATAACCCAGAGGAGTACTATAAAGTGACACCAGGCTATCTATCAGGACTACCTAAAGGAAGTTCAAAAGGACCTTCATCCAAACCGCATCATCCTTGGTCAGACCAAAATTATGGCGACTTCTTCATGAACACATATGAGTTGGTTGATGAAGAGACAGGGATTGAGAGGTATCATTCGCCGGGACCGACCCCTTTCCCAGATGAAGATTACACAAAGAATAACTTTGCTTATAAAGGCATTGCTGTAAGATTAGATAAAGGTGAAGGTGGGGTCTCAGAAGGTAAGGCATGGATGATCTTTGATCATGACGTGATGCGAGTCGCTGGTGGATGGACAGGAGATGGATTCATAGACTGGAACGCCATCCTGCTCAATGATAGACATGAGACATATCCAAGGACAATTGGAAAGTTGCATTTTGAAACACCTGTTGGTCCCGGTTGGGCGAATCCAGCTAATGGTCGATTTGATGACCAACGATTCACGGCTCGCGATGGGCGGCAGTTTGGTCCACTTCCAAAGAAATGGGCGGATTACAAAGGGATTTACAGAAGTGGTGATCACAATATCATATCATACTCAGTTGGATCTTCAGATATCTTAGAAGAGTTGGGTATGGAAGAGTCTGGTGATGAAGTCGTATTCACAAGAACACTTAATATTTCTCCTTCTTCTTCGCTCCTAAAACTAAGAATCGCACCTGTCTCAAGCCAAGTCAAGTTGTCTGGATATGGTGCAAGCCTATCAGAGGAAGATGGATATGTCATGATGACTGTTGCTGCATCTCAGCGAGCGCAGGTGAAGTTATTCATTGCCTCCGCTGCGGTTTCTAATTTTGAAGGAATTATAAATACGGCAAAAGCGCCAGAGTCTCTTTCTAAATACACCAAAGGCGGGCCTGCTCATTATCCAGAAGAACTCACCTCTGATATCATCAAGGGAAAAGAAGATGGGATGTTCGCTGTTGATCAGCTTTCGCCACCTTTTGACAATCCTTGGAAGTGTCGCATGAAGCTGAGTGGGATTGACTTTTTTGATGATGGCAATGTTGCAGCAACTTGTACGACTGATGGAGATGTTTTTATAATTACAGGGTTGACAGATGGCGGCACAACTTTAAAATGGAAGCGGATAGCCGCTGGCCTTTTTCAGCCGCTGGGACTTAAGATTGTAAAAGAGAAAATATATGTCACCTGCCGTGACCAACTTGTTCGCCTTAATGATTTCAATGGTGATGGAGAGACAGACTTCTATGAAAGTTTTAATCACGATCATCAAGTGACTGATCACTTCCATGAATTTGCCATGGGACTGCAAGCTGATGATAAGGGCAACTTGTACTATGCAAAAAGTGGACGACATGCGCGCGAAGCGCTCATTCCGCAGCACGGCACACTCATCAAGGTGAGCCCTGACGGAAAGAAGTCTGATATCGTCGCTTCAGGATTCAGAGCAGCTAATGGTGTCTGCATCAATCCCGATGGTAGCTTCTTAGTGACAGACCAGCAAGGCTACTGGAATCCCATGAATCGCATCAACT
>CALHUZ010000030.1 GCA_938039305.1 uncultured Saprospiraceae bacterium | reverse complement strand
GCAAATGATAAATTATAATTTGATAGTAAGAGAAATGCAATAAAGACAAAGTTTATATTTTTCATAGTTGTAGTGTTTTTGTATACTGCAATATTAAATCACTCCTTACCTTGATGTTGTTAATCGATGTGTAACGATAGTCCAATGATTTGTTAATGAGACTTTTTTTGACTCGATCTTTATGATGACAGATAGACTAGAACTTAGCTTTCTTATTGAAGAGGATGCACCATTTATTTTTGAATTGTTGAATTCTGAAGGGTGGATCAAGTATATAGGAGATCGTGGTATCAATACTCTGGATGATGCTGCGGAGTATATAAAGTCAGGTCCACAAAAGAGTTATGAGCAGCATGGCTACGGATTAATGCTCATGAGAAACAAGGAGACAGATGAAAAAATGGGTATGTGTGGGTTGCTTAAAAGAGACTATTTAGACTACCCAGATATTGGCTATGCCCTTCTTCCAAAGTACGAAGGGAAAGGCCTAATGAAGGAAGCTTGTCTGGAAACACTGTCTTGGGCAAAGAAGGAAGGTCTTGCATCTATCCAAGCTATCTGTGATCCTGGTAATGAACGCAGTATTGGCCTTTTAGACAAACTTGGATTTTTTTTCATATCTAATATGGATAGAGATGAAGAGACGATCTCTCTTTATCAGATAAATCTTTAATTACTTTGTGAGATAATCATATTAAAATAGGACACAGATGTTGAAGGATCCAGCCACAGTAGCTCACTTAACCATAGGTTTATTTATAGCAATAGTATTCTTACAATCGGGACTAGACAAAATCATAGATTGGAAAGGAAACCTTTCTTGGATCAAAGGTCATTTTAAAAATTCGCCTTTGGCTGGAGTTGTTACGCCTATGCTTGCTGTAGTCACCTTAGCTGAGATGGCTGCAGGTGTTGTTGCTATCTGGGGGTTATACTGTTTGATCTCTTGCAAAGAACCTATCATAATTCTCTATGCCGTGACGATAGGCTTGCTATCCTTATTGATGCTTCTCTTTGGACAACGCATAGCGAAGGATTATGATGGTGCAAAGACCATCACGATTTATATGGCCGTCTTGTTGATCTCTCTGTTGTTCTTTATAAAGTAGTGCTACAAGATTAATCCTAGTTACAACTAGTTGCTACTAATTCTTCTTGTACAACTCTACTCCAGAATCATAATACTTATCTCCTTCTAACCAGAATGGAGCTTTGTCGCGATTAGCAATCTTAATAGAACTTAAGATATATGCTTTCACATACTTCTCTATGTAGTCCATGTCAAGTGATTCAACTTCATCTCCTGGGCGGTGATAATATTTGAATATCTCTTCATCAAATGCTGTAAATCCTAAACTGAAGGTTGGGGCAGGAATACCAAGCACTGCAAAATTTACATTGTCCGATCTATCAAATAAACCTTGCTCCTTAGCTGGATCTTCTATCGCAGTAAGACCTACTTCGTTGCATGCTTTTTGGATATCCATTTCCGCTTCTGTGCGAGTTAATCCAATCACTGAAATGATGCTTGTGTCGTTGTAACCTCCATTGTCTATATTATAATTGTAGACGATTTGTTTTGCAGGAACTGGAAGGTGCTCTGTAAAATATTTACTTCCTAAAAGACCCTTTTCTTCAGCAGTGAAAAGAACAAATAATGAAGAACGTCTTGGTGGGTGTTCTGCGAAGTACTTTGCCAATGAGATAACCGCTGTCGTGCCAACCGCATTGTCTCTTGCTCCGTTATAAATTGTATCACCAACTGCATCGGCTGCACCTACTCCTACGTGATCGTAGTGAGCAGAGTAGACTATGTATTCATCCTTAAGTATGGGATCTGTGCCAGGCAGATAGCCAATAACATTGTCTGAAGTGAATCCATCTCTGCCTACTTCGTCCATATTAATTCTTAAGGGCTGAGCGCTTTCTTTTATAGTAGCAATAGTAAGACTGTCTGTTGTGCCTACCCAGATATTGACAAGGTCCGAGTTATCAACTCCTTCGTCAACAGTTGTTTGTGATTGGGTACCGATCATTCTTAGAAATCTCCAAGGCACATTGTTGCTTTGGTATATCTCAACAAGTGCTGCACCTCCAGCCGCGGCTACTCTTTTTCTCTTTTCTCTGGATATAGCTATCCACTCTCTTGGATCTGTGCTAACTCCATCTCCAGCTATACTCACAGCTATCTTCATTGATAGATCGAGTTCATCGAGCTCATTCTGATTTCCATAACCAATATCAATTGTAGGAAGAGTCATGTCAGTTTGGTTACCATTTATGGCAATGAAGTCATCAGGGAAAGTGAGGTCAATATCACCTACTGATAAAGACGCCGAAGTCGGTGGTGAAAATGTGACAAACGGAACTGGCTGGGCATATGACGAACCATGTGCTTCTACGCCAGCACCACTGAACTGAGAAGTTATGTATGCCGAAGCCGCTTCATGGCCTTCGCTTCCAGTATCTCTTCCTCTTAAAGCATCCGAAGCTAAGAAGGTCAGGTGAGCCTTAATGCCTCTTTGAGATACCTCATCGTTGATCATAGAAAGATCAGATGGAGGCAAAGCCATTAACTTTTGAGAAGAATCACTTGCTATTTGTGATGTTTTGCAAGAGCTTAATAGGAGTATTAAGCTGGTAGAAAGAAGTATAAGTCTCATAATTCAACAATTAGGTTGTAATGATAGCGAAATAACGAAATTAACTACATAAAGCATTCTTTGATGTAGCTTTAGAGTACAATTTGTTCACCATATGATCTCTTCTTCTAAGTACAGCTTTTTTGGAGGCGCTTTGGCGCTCATATTAGCCTTTAGTTGTTGTTGGTTGCCTTTATTGATAGTTGC
>CALHUZ010000029.1 GCA_938039305.1 uncultured Saprospiraceae bacterium | reverse complement strand
GTTAAGAAATCTCGAAACCTTGGAGAGATTTTAACAATGACTGGATGGTGCCGAAGGCAAAAACATTATAGAGTGAGCGCTTTTCTTGTTTCGTTCTTTTTCGCAAAAAGAATGAAAGATATTAGCATCAGAATGAGCCTGTCCCCAAACATAGAGGATTGAAAATGACCAAGAGTTAGCAATTTCATTAGAGTACATCACATATTAGCCATCTCCTTCCCACACTCCGTGGAGTGAGCAAAGAAAAAGCGCATAACCAGATCCCCAGTCATGCGCCAAATAGGTACTAAATAAAATAACGGAAAGTCAGAGAAACAGCGGGTTTTATACCCGTTGCTTTTTTTCTGTATCAAAGAGGATCACGAACCCCACTTGCCGTGAAGCCTTCATGGTAAGATCCGCAAGCCATTACATTTTGTGTCTAAAGGCTCTGTAAGCCTTTGTTGTGCCCAAAATTACCGTCCTTCTTTGAAAGAGAAGGAATGAGGATGAGTTTTTTTTCTGCGTTTACCGGATCATGGATAAGCGACCGATCTCGTAGAGTCGAGTACGATAGTGCTCGAAGGGAGTGAACCGCGACAGCGGATGGGCGGCAAGGATCATGGAGCTGCAAAGATCAGTGAGCCAACTTAATTTGTCATGTCGAGCAAAGCCGAGACATCACAACCACCCATTCTCATAAGCATTCGCAATCAAATGAGCCGAATTCCTACTCTGCGACTTCATCAGAAGACGCTGTCTGTATTTTTCGATCGTGCGATGTGATAAGAATAATCGAAGAGAGATTTCCTTGTCCGTGAAGCCTAGGCTTATCAATTTCAACACATCCTTATCCCTACTGGTCAACAATGATTTAAGCCATGGTTCTTTGTGAGTTTTAACCATGTTTGATATATTTTAATACAATATAGATATTATATATAAATATATATGTCGTAGTTCTACCCTATTTCAATTTCAAACATAAAGCTTAATTTCAACGAATTCCGTCAATAGCTTAAATTTGACTTTCGCTTTTAGAATGGTGTATAAATATGACCCTAAAACACCCTGTTTTCTGCAAATATCCAAGGATCATTGAGCTGGCAACGCAAGATCGGTGAGCCAGAGACAGGATGAGTTTATTCTGATTCCTCAAAGCTTATCCCCCTTTGGAGGGGGCGAAGGGGGTGGAAAGGTTCAATCTGCCTATCGATCCTGAAAGGTTGATGTCTGGGGGACATCAAAGGGAGATAACCGCGACAGCGAATGGGTAACCGACCGCTTTCTGTGCAACAGAATGAATGTCTGGGAGACATTCAAGGAAGGGCACCGCGAATGCGGATGGGTGGTTATCCTTTCATCTATTGGCCCTCAGCTCCCTGAGCGCAGCCGAAGGGCTACCCCGCATTTTCCAACAAAAAGTCATAAATCAGCTCATCCAAGATCCAAGATGGTTTCTGATCAGTCTTTTCAGCATACTCCTTCAGCTTTTGCATATTAGTCGTATTCAGATAGTACGTCACTGGTGCATTTTTGACCTTTACACTGCGCTTATTAGGGTCTTGGATACCAAGATCACTCTCTTTTTTAGCTTTTGAGACCTTTTTTACCGTCTTTGCGGCTATTGTCTGCTCCTGTTGAGCGACCACTACCCTCTTTTCGGTATCCTTGACGTCTTGCGCTACATCTACCTTTGCTTTTTCAGCAAGAACTTTCACATCCTTAGTTTGCTTCTTCTTTACGGGTGTTACCGCTACTTTCATAGCTGGTTTCAGTTGAGGAGCACTTCCTGTCAAGGTTGCTAATGCTTCAGCGTTAAAACTTTTTGATTTAGCCATTTGCAATTATTTCTTCTGTTAATTTTTTATAGTCACTCGCTCCATTGCTACCTGGATTATAGCGGAATATGTCTAATCCACTCGCCGTAGCTTCGGCAATACTTATGTTTTTTCTAATCACTTGCTTAAATACCCTTCCTCCTGCATGCTCGCGAAGCGCTGTAGCAATGTCTTTATGCAACACCGTTCTGCTATCGTACTTGGTTACAAAGATTCCATCCAGCAACAAACCTATTTTCGATAAAGCTTGCTCCAACACTGAAAATCCCTTCAAAGCCAGATATTCAGCCTCCACCGGTACATAGATTTTATCTGATGCCACGAGAGCATTGATAGTGAGTAGTCCCAGACTCGGTGGACAGTCGATTAATATATAATCATACTGCTTCGCGAATGGTGCTAACAACTTCCCCAATATCTCTTCCCTCTTAAATTGTCCAGCCAGTTCCACCTCCGCCTTATTAAGATCTATAGTAGATGGCACGATATCCAATCCTTCATATACAGTATATATAGGAAGCTCATCTTCTTTGACAAGCGCATGATAGATACTCTTTTCAGGATCCATGAGACCCAGACTGGTGGATAGATTAAACTGCGGATCTAGATCCACCAATAAAGTACGGTGTCCCATGTTCGCCATCGCAGCTCCGATATTCATCGTACTACAAGTCTTCGCTACCCCACCCTTAAAATTACAAATCGATATAATCATATCTCCACTTTCGTAAATTTTCCAAATATT
>CALHUZ010000028.1 GCA_938039305.1 uncultured Saprospiraceae bacterium | reverse complement strand
CGCATTAAGATCATAAAAAAAGAATTCATCAGAGTTCTCATTTCCCTTTCCTCTAATGGCTTGTACAGCTTTTCCTACGACATCAATATATGAGCGCCTACCAGCTACCATGAAAGAACCATTTTCTCCCAGCGGTGCTTCTAAAGCCAGGCGACTCATTAATGTGCCAATGCCTCCACTGGCTGAGAATCTTTTAGAGTTTCCTTCTTTCATCCTTATGTCGAGAACTGAAGACAAGCGTCCACCAAAATGAGCGGGCATAGCTCCCTTATATAATTTCATATCCTTTATGGCATCTGGATTAAATGAAGAGAAGAATCCTAAGACATGGGAAGCATTGTAAATCGGAGCTTCGTCAAGAAGGACTAAATTTTGATCGACATTGCCACCTCTGACATAAAATCCGGAACTCCCCTCTCCTACAGTTTTCACTCCAGGAAGTAATTGAATGGCCTTTATAATATCCACTTCGCCGAAGAGAGCTGGTAGCTTCTTTACAGTTTCGATATTAACCTCTACCACACTCATTTCAGTAGAGTTTATATTTTCTTCTTCCTTTTCTCTATCAGCTGTTATATATACTTCGCCAAGTTGTGATGCCATCTCAACCAACTCAATATTCTTTGTGATATCCTGAGATAATTCTATCGATATCGTCTGATCTTCAAAGCCTAAGTAGGAGACTATGAGATCATAGTTTCCCTCTTGAAGTGTCATAGAGTAAAACCCATATTCATTTGTTGTGCTTCCGATACCCAATGTTGGAATATAGATAGTAGCACTTATTAGGTCTTCTCCTGTGCCACCATCTTTGATTTGCCCATTGACGGTATATTTTGAGCCACTCTGTGCAAAGGCACTTGCCGAAAATAAAAGGCATAGCATAGCCAGGATAAATTTATCTTTTATCATTTTAATCTGTTTATATCGTAATTTAATTAGCCCCTACCAGCGATAATATATACCTACATCGGCTGTTGAAAAGATCACATTAGATAAGTTGACCTTTAGACCTATTCCAGTGTTTATTCGATCCGTTAAATTATATCTGAAACCAGTTAATCCATAAATAGAATAATCAGGAAGCACTTCTTGGAGATCATCAATCTCAGAGGAAGATGAAATAAGTCGCTCATCTCGAAACACATTGAGTAATCCATTTTTTTGCTCTTCTTTTATCAATTCTAAAGCTATGCCTCCTCCTACAAAAAACTCCATTTTTTTTCTTCTACGGTGGTGAGTTAAGAATAGAGGTACCTGAATAGCACTAAGCGAAATATCAACATTCCCTTTAATATTTATTAGTTCTCCTTCTGATGGCTCAAGTCCATTGATAAAAGAAACCCTCACATTTCCTGCACTATTAGCTCCACTTTCTTCGACAGTATTTCCGTACTCAGTAGCTATGGACTCATTCATAAATGATTGATCATAATTGAAGAATTGAGTAAAACCGAAGTTGACATCAATTTTGGATAAATAAACTCCTGTAGAAAACTTCCATCGATTTGAGATCCACCTTGCATATTCTATATTTAAATTTTTAAAGCGAGCTTGGATTAGGAACCGATCCATTTCCTCAATCACTGTTTGTGATTTAAGAAATGTAAAGGCCGACAAAGAATAGGAAATGCCAAATTCCTGTGGTCTCCTTTTCTCATCTTCTATCTCTATTAATCTTTCTAACGGCCCTTCTGGAATATTCTGAGCACTTGGTAGTAGCCCGTTCCTATTTATCATAAAAGCTGTAAAGGGAAGAGTATTTAGAATACCAATATTTTCTGATCTATATAATACTCGAGTTTCTTCCAATATATTTTCAACTGATTGAAAGCTTCCTTCTTGGAAAGAATTCAGTGTTTTATTATGCTCATTAATAAAGTCTGCACTTTGCTGATTATTCTTTGCTTGAAAAGATGTAGCTGAAAAAGTAGCGCTTCCAGTTTCATTCAAAATGTTCTGGTTTTCTATACTTCTTGCTGTTAATGGGTTTTGAAGTAATTGAGCCATCACAACACTTTTGTCAACTGACTCAGATACTTCTCTTTCCCTTACTTTTTTTGACTTATCTAATATCCTTGAAAGATCCGTAATTGTCGAGTGGTTCACAGATTCAACTTGATTTACATTCAAGTCTCCTGATAACTTCCTTCCAGACACTTCAGTTACATCACCATTAAGTTCATTCGTTATAGCTTCAGCAATTGTATTTGTTCTTTGTTCTTGCAAATTGTCCTCAGCGTTATATTTCGCACTTCCAGCAACGACTTTATTTTTCGTTGCACTTTGATCTGTAGTTAGTTCATTAATCTTAGAAGAATTAAAATAAGTCATTGTTGAAAAAGCGGCAGCAAGAAGTACAAAGCCAAATAGTAAAAAGAAAAAGCGTTTTTTCTTCTTTTCTGGTTTGGGCAAATGATCTTTTACATTTTCCCACACTTGATCAGATGGAACATTCCATCCTTCTTCAGCAGTGTTGAAGTCCGATAAACGCTTGTTGAAAAAGTCGTCCATTTTATTCATCGGTGCTTTTTATTAATTGATTTTCTAAATAGGTCCTTAGTGTCTTTCTTGCCTTTGACAATTGAGATTTAGATGTGCCAATTTCTATACCCAGTTCTTGGGCGATCTCCTTATGAGAATAACCTTCTACAGCATACATGTTAAATACCAGTCGATATCCTGTAGGCAACTTCTGCACGAGACTAGTTAGTTCTTTAGCACTCAGTTGCTCATAAATGGTCTCACTTTCATCTCCTAGGTTATAGACATCATCGATATCTTTAAAGGTATTCGTCCAACTATTTTTCTTTAGATATCTGAGGCCTGCATTAATCAGTACTCTTGTGGACCATGTTGAAAAAGCTGCCTTGTTGTGATCATATTGATGAAGATTTTTAAAGATGGCGATAAGTCCTTCTTGAAGAATATCTTCCGCTTGCATCTTGTTTTTTCCATATCGCAAAGCAATCATATACCATCTTACCTTGAAGGCTTCGTATAGCTCTCTTTGAGATTTTTGATCTCCTCGGATAGACGATGATATGATGTCTTGAATATTCACTTCTCTATATCTTAAGACAATTAATTCTTATATCCTCCCCACAAAGTAGCGGATAGAGTGATGCTTAAGTAATTGGCCGTTGTCTCCTTAAAGGTATAGTGATATTGTCCCATAATTCTGACGTGGCCAAATTCATATCCTAATCTTGGGCTCATACCGAGTGACTTCGCACCATCAATTGTCTCACTATTGTCATTACGTACATTTCTTATTTCACCATTGCTGTAGTGGCCGATGCTTAATCCATAAAATCCTCTTTTCGAAGATGAGGTTGATAGATATCGATCATATGTCAGCGAAGTAACAGCTGATACGTCTACATCCAGATCCTCTTCATCTCCAAAGGCGTTAAACACAGAACCCTCAATTCCAAAGCCTATAGATGAATTGTCTGTCAAGTTATATCTCACTTCTGTTCCAAAAGTAGTACCTGGTTTTAGTTGATTGTTATTAAGTGGTGAGGCGTACCCTACTTTGAGTATGTCCCATTCAAAGTTGGTATAAGAAGGTGCTTGACTACTTACCTGTGTCGCCAAGCAAACTACGAATATTGAGAATGCTACTAATTTTTTCATTTTATACTATTTAACGCTGACGTAATTGGTTGTCATCATGTTATAGATATGAACAGACAAAAAGGTTGCCCCGTCTTCTAAAGTTATTATATAAGTGATTTGAAAAGAACCACTTTTTGACATCCTCCTATATTTAATTTGATTTAAAGGATGAGCGTTTTATCTTGTTGCTGTAGAAGAACTAAAAAAGAGATAGACTATGAAGACGATTAAAGGGCCTGCGATATTCTTAGCTCAGTTTATGGACGACAAAGCGCCATACAACTCACTTGATTCTATATGTAAGTGGGTAGCCAGTTTAGGATATAAGGGAGTACAGATACCGACTTGGGATGCAAGGTGCATTGACTTAGAAAAAGCAGCCAAGAGTAAGAGGTACTGCGAAGAGATAAAAGGTGTCGTAGAAAGCCATGGTCTAAAGATCACAGAACTATCGACTCACTTACAAGGTCAGTTAGTCGCAGTTAACCCTGCATATGATGTCATGTTTGATGGATTTGCGCCAGCGGAAGTACAAGGCAATCCTAAGGCTCGTACAAGATGGGCTGTCAGACAATTAAAGTATGCTGCCACGGCAAGTAAAAACCTTGGACTAAAGGCTCATGCTACCTTTTCGGGAGCTTTGCTCTGGCATACAGTATATCCATGGCCACAGCGTCCAGGAGGGCTAGTGAAAGCCGGGTTTGATGAATTAGCTAAAAGATGGTTGCCGATACTAGACCATTTTGATAGTTGTGGTGTTGATGTTTGTTATGAGATTCATCCTGGAGAAGACCTTCATGATGGTCATACATACGAGATGTTTTTAAAGCATACGAAGAATCATAAGAGAGCATGTCTTCTATATGATCCATCTCACTTTGAGCTTCAGCAGTTAGACTATCTACAGTTCATAGACTTTTATCATGAGCGGATCAGAATGTTCCATGTTAAGGATGCTGAGTTTAACCCAACAGGTAAGTCAGGTGTCTATGGTGGATATCAGGACTGGATCAACAGAGCAGGTAGGTTTAGATCTCTTGGAGATGGTCATATAGACTTCGCTGCGATCTTTAGCAAGCTGTCTCAATATGGCTTCGATGGATGGGCTGTCTTAGAGTGGGAGTGCTGCATCAAGTCTCCTGAACAAGGAGCAACGGAGGGTGCACCGTTCATCTCAGATCATATCATAGATGTGACCAAGAAGACATTTGACGATTTCGCAGGCGGTGGAGGAAGTGAGAAGGTTAATAAAAAGATATTAGGGATATAAGCACGTCTGATACATCAGACCTCTTACACTTAGAGAGGTGCCCATAATTTATAGTAAGATACTTACGTCAAATAATATTTGCGAAAGCGAACTCCTACACAAGTAGATAAGACTACTTAGCTAGCAGTAGTATAGTTTAATGATCTCTTTAAGAATGACATCACTCTCTCTGCTGTTGAAAGTGCTTCATCTTTGATGCGAGTGGCTTCAAACTTATAGTCAAACTTACCGTTCTCTTTGACTACATTTAGCTTAACAAGATTCTCATTAACCATAAAAGAATATGACTTCGGTTGGTGGACCTTAAAATCTATACTAACAACGTTAAAGTTGTGATAGATGACCACATTGCCGGAGTCCTGTCCGTGATAAAGGCCTAGCGTTTGTATGCCTTGGGAGGAGTCATAATAAGTACATCTGAATTCGCTCATAGGTCAAGGGTTGGTTATAAGTGATTGAAAATTAGCATTTTATCTCCAATGAAACAAGAAGAACTAAAGAAAATAGAAAAAGAGATAAAAGGCATGATCGCTAGCCTAAAGGTCGAAATAGAGCATCTCGAAGAAAGTACCGCACCTATAGCACCCGAAAACTCAATCGGCAGATTAAGTCGCTTGGACGCTATCAATAACAAAAGTGTCGTCGAGGCCAGTTTGCGCAATAGAAAGAGGAAACTAAATAAGCTTCAGCTCTCTCTATCGAAGGTATACAATACCGGATTTGGTATCTGTGCGTCTTGCAAGAAGACTATCAATCCTAAGAGATTAATACTTATGCCTCAGAGCGATAAATGTGTGAAATGTGCGTAATATGTCAATGGTAGAAATAAAAACAGGGTACCTAAGTACCCTGCATAACCCCAAAAAACCAATTGAAAACAATCTTCAAACTATATCTTGAAAGATCCTACTCTTAGAGCAAGTCTTACTTTTTCTAAATTTAAAGTTAGTCATTTCCATCGAAACAACACACATAAGACGGTGGACTTTACCAGTCCCACATTTCTGACACAAATAAAACACATATTTTTTATATCCATCATAAAAATGTAAATATGTTCTATGGCTAAAGCAAGAAGTAGGTATGTATGTACCAATTGTGGTACCGCTATCATCAGGTGGGAAGGTAGGTGTCCTTCATGTAAAGAATGGGATACGCTCGTAGAAGAGATAATAGATAAAACTCCCTCTAAATCACTGCCTACAGATAAATCTACGGGCAAAAGCCCTATTAATCTAAGTCAGATAGTCGCTACTAAGGAAAGTAGGCTACCCATACCCAATGACGCAGAGCTAACCAGAGTCCTTGGAGGAGGCATCGTCCCAGGTGCGATCACTCTCATCGGAGGGCAACCTGGTATAGGAAAATCAACTTTAATGCTCCAGTTGGCTTGCCAACTGCCTCAAAAAGTTCTTTATGTGTCCGGAGAAGAAAGTGCATATCAGATCAAAATGCGAGCAGATAGAATCGCTGAAAAATCTGAAAACTGTATGATCCTCTGTGAGACACAACTCGAGCAGATACTGCATCATGCTGAAAAAGAACAACCAGACATCCTGCTTATCGACTCCATACAGACTATCCAAAGTGTCAAGATAGAAAGCACTGCAGGTTCTGTCTCTCAGATCAGAGAGTGTACTTCAGAGCTTCAGCAATATGCGAAAAGCACAGACACTCCTGTCTTTATCATAGGCCATATCACAAAGGAAGGTTCGCTAGCAGGACCTAAGTTACTCGAGCACATAGTAGATGTAGTCTTACAATTCGAAGGAGATAGGAACTATATCTATCGCATACTAAGGACCATTAAAAATAGATTTGGCTCGACCGATGAGATAGGTATATATGAGATGGAAAGCTACGGACTTAGGCCAGTGTCTAATCCTTCAGAGTTACTCATCTCTCCAGGAGACGAGCGTCTGAGTGGAGCCAGTATAGCTTCTACGATGGAAGGTGTGCGGCCACTACTTATAGAAACTCAAGCGCTCGTGAGTCAGAGTGTATTTGGGCATCCACAGAGATCCGCAACAGGGTTTGATAATAGACGCCTAAGTATGCTACTTGCTGTCCTTGAGAAAAAATGTCATCTCTTCTTCAGCCAACATGACGTCTTTCTGAATCTTGCAGGTGGCATCAAGGTGACTGACCCCGCGATTGATCTGGCCATCATGGCATCACTCATCTCATCACTTAATGATATACCTATAGATAAGAAGATATGCTTTGCAGGAGAGGTCGGTCTTTCTGGTGAAGTGCGCGCTGTCAATCGCATAGAACAACGCATTATAGAAGCAGATAGATTAGGCTTTCACCAAATATTCATTTCGAAGTATCACAAGAAAGGACTGCCTCAAAAACTCAATATTGAAATCAAGATGATCGGAAAGATCAGTGAACTTTTAGAAGCTCTCTTTACTTAAGAAGTATGACAACACTTACCGAAGTATGACTTATGAAGAACTCATAGAGCTATCACATCAGCACCCAATTTTATTCTACGATGGTGTCTGTATGCTCTGCAATGGGTTTGTCAATGCCGTTATTAAGCATGATCCTGATGCTCATGTCAAGTTCTGCATCCTTCAGAATGAAACTGGTATAGCCATCCGCGAGCAGCTTTCTCTTGGTTCAGATATTAGTACAACTATAGGTGTACACAAAGGG
>CALHUZ010000027.1 GCA_938039305.1 uncultured Saprospiraceae bacterium | reverse complement strand
TCCCGGTGGAAGTGTAAAAGATCGTGCTGCATATGGCATGATCACAGGTGCTCTTGAACGTGGTGACATAAAGCCAGATGATCGATTAGTAGAAGCGACTTCTGGAAATACAGGAATAGCCTTAGCGATGATTGCGCAACTTAAGGGATTGAAGATGACCCTGCTCATGCCTGATAACAGTACCCAAGAACGGATCACCACCATGCGAGCTTATGGAGCTACAGTAGTCCTCACACCAGCTGAAAAATCAATAGAGTTTTCCAGAGCAGAGGCCGAGCGCATGTCAAGAGAAGAAGGATACATGATGCTGAATCAATTTGCCAATAAGGACAATCCACTCTCACACTACAAGACCACAGGACCTGAATTATGGAATGATACTAATGGTGAAATCACTCACTTTGTTTCATCTATGGGAACGACTGGTACGATCATGGGAACGTCCAGATTCCTAAAAGAACAAGATGACAACATTCAAATCATAGGTGCTCAACCTACAGATGGAAGTAGGATCCCTGGCATCAGAAGATGGTCTCCAGCTTTTCTTCCGAAGATTTATGAGCCAGAAAGAGTCGACCAAATCATAGATGTCAGCCAAGAAGAAGCGAGAGACATGGCTAGACGATTAGCGAAAGAAGAAGGCATCCTTTCTGGGATGAGCTCAGGTGGTGCTTTATGCGTTGCATTAAAGGTAGCAGAAGAGTTAAAAGAAGGACTGATTGTATTTATCGTCTGTGATAGAGGAGATAGATACCTTAGTTCTGGACTTTTTGATTGATATTAGAAGATCTTTTCAATTATAATATCTTTCTCATGATCAGGTCTCTTATCCTTTTGATGGTACTCTTCTCTATTAGTTGCCAACAAAAGGCGTCTGTATCTTCTGCGGATACATCTACTACCGATTCTTCTACACGAAGTATCTACCTGGTCAGACACGCAGAGAAAGTCGATGATGGAACGAAGGATCCAGATCTGACGGAAGAAGGCCGCTTGCGTGCTGCGGCTTTATACGAGACTCTTATATCTGCCAACATAGCGTCTGTCTACTCTTCTGATTATAAGCGCACACGAAATACAGCTCAACCAACAGCCGAAAAGCGAAATCTACCTATTCAGATATACAATCCGGGTGCACTTGAAGATTTCTCTAAAGAGCTGCTTTCACAAAAAGGCGACGCACTCGTTCTTGGGCATTCTAATAGTACTCCTTCACTTGCGAATCACTTACTGTCCAAAGAAGTTTATGAATCGTATGATGAGTCTGAGTACGATCATATCATCATCATTAAAATCTCTGGAGATGATATCACGAGCTCTATGATGGATTATAATCCTTAGACTAATCATAAATTATATTGGCTCAACCTCTTCCTCTTTATGATTTTAGATATTTACATAAAATATATATGTGAAAATGTGTGACTAATTGTGTTAAAGAAGTCTAAAGAACAGTATCGATACTGTGTTCGATCATTAATGTTTCGATACTGTTTTCAATCACTTTTATTTAGTAAAAACACATAACACATGGAACAATTTCAGGATGTCCTTAACGGGATTACTTCCCAATTTGGAGGAGCACTACCAAGATTAATCGGAGCGTTAGTTCTTCTATTCGTCGGTCTATTCGTAGCGAAAATAATTAGAGGAGGATCAAGAAAGGCTTTAGCTGCAGCAGGTATTGATAATATCGCAAAAAACACTTCTTTCAGTATATCTACTGTAGTCTCTAAAGTTATCTACTTCATCTTAGTATTGTTTGTACTAATGTTTGTGTTAGATATGATGGGCTTAACAGCGGCACTTGATCCGATAAAAGACATGCTATCTAAGTTCTTAGGTTTTATCCCTAACATAGTTGCAGCTGGTATCATAGGATTCGTTGGATATATGATAGCCAATATTGCTAAAGAAGCAGTAGGCATGCTCTCTGGTGGACTAAATCCTCTTTTGGAGAAGTACGGTATGTCAGACATGAACATATCAGGTATCTTGAAGCAAGTAGTATTTATATTCATCTTCATTCCTATCCTACTTGTAGCATTGGACGCTCTTAACATCAGCATGATCTCAGATCCTGCAAAGATGATGCTCACGAGCTTATTTGAGGCAATACCTAATATCATAGCAGCTGCTATAATCTTAGCGGTATTCCTTTTTGGAGGAAAATTCATATCTCAGATGATAGGAGAACTCCTTAGAAACATGAACATCGACAAGACTTCTGAGACATTAGGCATCTCATCCATGTTAGGTGAAAAATATACATTGACTGATATCATCTCAAAGACGATATATTTCTTCGTTGCATTCTTTGGTATCACAACAGCAGTTGAAAAACTACAGTTCGTAGGATTATCAGAATCACTTAATAGCATCATGGGCCTAACTGGTCAAATCCTATTCGGCGTTATCATTCTGATCATCGGAAACAAGATATCTGAATTTGTAAGCAACTACTTTGCTCAATCAGATGCTCCAGGTCTTAGTTCTATAGCTCGATTCGCTACGCTTGGTTTGTTCTTAGCGATCTCACTAAGATATATGGGACTTGCAGATGACATAGTCAACCTTGCATTTGGTCTGACATTAGGCGCAGTTGCAGTTGCATTCGCACTTTCATTTGGCCTTGGTGGCAGAGAAGCTGCTGGAAAGCAAATGGATCGCTTCCTCAACAAATTTGACGGTAAAAAATAGGAAAATCTGGTACGTTAGATTTCTTTAAGATAGGTCGGAGGCTTGCGCCTCCGACCTTTTCTTTAGCATGAAAAAACCTTTAAAAGTGCGCTTTCAAAACACTTTCGATTATCACAATTGTTACCACACAATTATGAAATGAGTATTTGGTTATTGTTAATCTTTGTACTTAAAATGTTGAGACTTGGAATGCTGCGAAGAAAGCAAGTGAATAAATGGCTGCATAGAACAGCACCTTTTCAATCTCACTTTGGCTCACGGCTTTAGTGTCTAACAGAGTTAGAATTCTTTTCATCGGATTTGGGTTTTCACGGGTTCTGTTGACTTTCTAAATCAAGGAGGGATTGGGCTTAGAAACGATCTTCGATCATGTCAACATACTAAAGACCATCTTGGGGACATATACACTCATAGTGCCCCCCCTATCAATATGTCACTTAGCTGACATGCATCCATATGACATTATCTTATAATATGTTGATTACTAAGGAGTTAGCCACTGCCCTCTTCGAGTGGGAGAGGGGTTTACAGACGCCCTACCGAATCGCCCCAAACAATCGTAATCAACTGCATATCAGCGACTTATGCACTATTTATTCAAGTAATACGAAGTTGACCCAAATAGGATAGAATATCGGCCATAAACACCCCAATTATTATCAATTAAACAGGTGAAATTTAGCAGGTTAGTGCACTCACATTTATATCATTTTCATGCTGATAGGGTCCCAATTGATAATTTTACGTTCGTACATACTATTGTTTGTCGCTAAAGCTGGACCTGCTGCTCTCATACCAAATGTCGTATCCTCTACTAGTTTTGTACCATTGCGAATCGCATCAGCAAAGTTAGCCCAGTGATCAACATGGGCACTATAACCATCAGGTACACTGTACTTCATATGTGTCGGTGATCGCATCTCAGGTTTCTTGTCTGGGTATGTCTTCTTGAACCACTTCTCAAACTTCTCTTGTTCGGATTTTGAAAATGTCGCATAAGAATCCCAACCGCCATATGCTGGTCGACTATCCACAGGATTACGTTCTATGGTTATATCATTCCAACCGAGTGTCATGACACCTTCGCTTCCTATCATACGTACTTGTGATCCGCCGCCACTTCCGTCAACAAAGTTCACTCTCATCTGTACATTAAAAGCTGGATGCTGCTCCGTCTCTGGATAATCATAGAGACCTAATGTTATGTCAGGGACATCACGTCCATCCTTCCAGTATCTCAATCCTCCAGTCGCATATATTCTTTCTGGTCCCACTGATGAAGTGATGACATGAAGAGCTGTAAAAAGATGCACGAAAAGATCTCCTGCAACTGCAGTACCGTAGTCTTGATAATTTCGCCATCTAAAAAATCGAGTAGCATCAAAGTCCATCTTAGGAGCGTCACCTATATATGCATCCCAATCTACTGTCTGAGGACTGGCGTCTGTCGGTATGGAGTATTGCCATGCGCCGTTCGAGTTATTTCTATCGTATCGGATATCAACAAGGTTAAGCTCCCCAATCACACCTTGCTCAAAAAGCTCCTTGGCTTTAAGTGTATCTATACCTGATGCTCTTTGGCTGCCTATGATAACTGGAAGCCCACTTTTCTTCTCTGCCTCAATCATGCTTAGACCTTCATCTATATGATGCATCATTGGCTTTTCTAAGTAGGCCGGCTTGCCGGCGCTTAGAGCTTCTTTGAGCATATGGTCATGCCAGTGATCAGTAGTTGCTATACAGACCGCATCAATATCTGACATACCAAGCAACTCCTTATAGTTTTTGGTTGTTTGGATGTGATTTCCATAGACTTCCTTCATCCGAGTCAATCTGCCATCATATAAGTCACAGGCGGCTGCTATTTCTACACCAGGAACCTGAACTGCTGCACGCGCATTACTAAACCCTTGTATACCACAACCGATGATACCAAGTCTAATCTGATCGTTAACTCCATATGTCTGAGATAACGAATGGTTTACGGTGGGCTGGATTATTTCTGAAGTACGGAACCCTCTTGAGGAGCCAGCTATAGCAATGCCTCCTATGGAGCATTTGCGGATAAAGTCCCTTCTCTTTTGCTTCTTAGCCATGTCGTGTCCTTTTCTTGTCTAATATATTGCAGTTATACATTAATCCTATCGGCCAACATTTATTTCGTTCAGAAGTATTATTTATTCATTTTAAAAAGAAGACAGATGCCGAAGCGAATTTAATTTTGATATCAAGATGCAATGCGTAGAAATCAGATATTTAAATTCGTATTTATTAAAAGTGCCTCTCATTTATTCGTCTACAATCGCTTTCTAATTGGCGATTTTGCTTATTTTTGGTAGCTTAACAAGTCAATGAAAATATAATCATGGGAAAGAAAATCGCAATTAATGGTTTCGGTCGTATCGGTCGACTTACATTCAGAAACCTCGTAAAGCAGGAAGGAGTAGAAGTTGTTGCTATAAACGACTTAACGGACAACGCTACTTTAGCACACTTACTAAAGTTTGATAGTGCACATGGTCAGTTCGATGGTACAATCGAGGCAACTGATGATGCACTTATCGTAAATGGAAAAAAGATTCAAGCATCTGCAGAGCGCGATCCTTCTAAATTAAACTGGGGAGAACTTGGCGTTGACTTAGTTCTTGAATGCACAGGTATCTTTAGAACAAAGGAAAAGGCGTCTTTACACCTTCAAGCTGGTGCAAAAGATGTCTTACTTTCAGCACCTGCTGCAGGTGAAGGAATCCAGACTATAGTTCTCGGTGTTAATGACCATGAACTAGACAGAAGACACAATGTATTCTCTAATGCATCATGTACAACTAACTGTTTAGCTCCAGTTGTAAAGATCCTTCACGACAACTATGGTATTATTAATGGTGCTATGACGACGACTCATGCATATACTGCCGATCAGAAGATGCAGGATGGTCCTCACAAAGATCTTAGAAGAGCACGTGCAGCAGCTTACAACATAGTGCCTACAAGTACAGGTGCAGCAGCAGCTATCAAAGCAGTGATCCCTAATTTTGGCGATCGCATATTTGCAATAGCGGTAAGAGTACCAGTGATCACAGGTTCAATGATTGAACTTAACGTGAATCTTGAAAAGACTCCAGACGTAGCAGGTATCAATGCCTTGTTCCAAAAGCATGCAGAAGGAGATATGAAAGGAATCCTTCAATACTCAACTGACCCGTTAGTATCATCTGATATCGTACGTAATAAGCACAGTTCAATTTTTGATTCAGGTATGACAGCTGTGAATCAGAACATGCTTAAAGTCGTAAGTTGGTATGATAATGAAGCAGGATATTCTGCAAGACTTTGTGACTTAGCGACTAAGATCGTAACTGGATAATCAAGTCTTATGGATATATCAGTATTAGGTCTTAAAGTCCTTGTTAGAGTAGACTTTAATGTACCTATCGATAAGCAAAAGCGGATCACCGATGATACGCGCATGAAGAAAGCACTTCCCACACTCAATTATATATTGGACCAAGGAGGAGCTCTCATACTAATGTCGCACTTAGGTCGTCCACTAAAGAAGCTCAAAGCAGATGGCACTGTCAATGTTGAGAAGTTCTCTCTTAGGCTAATTATAAAACACCTCAGCAATCTTTTAGAAAGACCTGTGAAGTTCGCCACATCATGTGTCGGTGAAGAAGCCAAGAGAATGGCAGGTGCATTAGTACCTGGTGAAGTTTTGTTATTAGAAAATACAAGATTTCATGAGGGTGAAGAAGCTGGCGATGAGGCTTTCGCAAGAGAGTTAGCAAGTATAGCAGATGTCTACATCAATGATGCATTCGGTACAGCTCACAGAGCTCATGCTTCTACGACAGTAGTGGCTAAGTCTTTTGATGACGATCACAAAGCCTTTGGTTTTTTGATGGAATCAGAAGTTACTAATGCTGAGAAAGTACTTAATGATCCAGGTAGACCACTTGTGGCTATCACAGGTGGAGCGAAGGTGTCAGATAAATTACTTCTTCTCGAAAGACTAATTGACTTTGCAGATACGATCATCATAGGAGGAGGAATGGCTTATACTTTTTTCAAAGCTCAAGGTGGGCAAATTGGAAAAAGTATATGTGAGCATGACAAGTTAGACCTTGCTTTAGACTTAATGAAAAAGGCTAAAGAAAAAGGAACAACTTTACTCTTACCAGTCGATAATATAGCAGCAGATGACTTTAGCAATGATGCTAATCGTCAGACTGTGGATAGCATGAATATACCTGATGGTTGGGAAGGACTTGATATCGGACCAAAGAGCATCGAGACTTTCAACAAAGCTATAGGGGAAGCAAAGACGATTATTTGGAATGGCCCAATGGGTGTGTTTGAATTTGAAAACTTCGCAACTGGTACAAACTCTGTAGCTCAAGCAGTAGCAGACGCTACGAAGGCTGGTGCATTCTCTTTGATCGGTGGCGGTGACTCTGTTGCAGCGATCAAGAAGAATGGCTTAGACGACGAAGTTAGCTTCGTATCAACAGGCGGTGGTGCTATGTTAGAATTCTTAGAAGGAAAAGAACTTCCAGGTATCAAAGCGATACGCGGATAGTCTTTATAATTTATAAATGAATAGTCCCAAGTTTACATTAAGTAGGCTTGGGACTTTTTAATTAAGGCATCATATAAGTCTTGAGTCTTTGATCTTCGCTTGTATATCTTTTCTAACTTAGAATTATGTGGCTTCGCTTTTAATAGACTATTATCAATCACTTTGTCAAATGCGATATTCTGAAGCGGCATCCCCCACTCCGTTTTTACAATCTCATTCAATCGCTGAGCACTTTCAGATTCTAATAATTGATCAGGAGCATGAATGACCACACACCTATCTGGATGAGCCTCTACAAATTCTAAAATACACTCATTCGTAACATCCCATAGATTAAAATGCCGAGTGGATAAAAAAGGATGCCAGATAGATTTACTGTGTTTTAAGGTTCTCTTATCAAGCGAAGCAACACAGCTCATAGGATGCCTAACAACGAAGATATACTTAGCATCCGTCAGTATCGAATCCCAACCATTTAGAAAAAAAGGCATGCGCGGATCCTTCCATCCAAACAATGTCCTGTCAAAATGATTGCATAATATCTCCTTCGCTACACTAGCAAATGCTGAAGTCATAGAAGCAGATATTGCACCTTCTTTTTTTATAAAAGTCCACCGATTTCTTAAGCCTTCTTTCCGAATGACATCAAGATGAAAATCAACTATCTGACGGGACTCAAAATGACCATAAGGATTTGATGGAGCAGCATCTATGAGATCATCTCCTAAGAACAATCCTGCTTCATGAAAGGCATGAGCAACAAGGCTAGTATGCGATCGATGCATACCTGTTATAATCAAAGATTGAGACGCCTTCATAATAGCATACAAAGTACTTCATTACTAGCAATGTTAAGCCTTAAAAGAGAAAAGCTTAAGCATTTCAACAAGAAGAATGACACCTACAATAGAGTAGAAAAAACTAAACAATTTATTCCCTCTTGACTTCTGAAATCTTGTTAAGATTATCTATACATTTACGTACATTATGAAGGTTTACTTAGATAACGCAGCTACAACTCCGATAGAGCCAAAGGTTCTTGACGTGATGACTGATGTCATGAGAAGCGCTCATGGAAATCCATCGTCTATCCATCAAGCTGGACGAAGAGCAAGGACCATAATAGAAGATGCACGTAAAAGGGTAGCACAGCACCTGAATGCTTCTATTGGAGAGATATTCTTCACTTCAAGTGCTACTGAGTCTAACAACATGATCATCTTTTGTGCGGTCCGTGACTTAGGTGTGCAAAGAATCATCAGTAGCCCAACTGAACACCCTTGTGTACTTAATAGTCTCAAAAGTGTGAGTGCCCTTTTAGGAACTGAAATCGACTTCTTAAATGTCGATAGCAAAGGGAATATCTCAACAGAAGAACTTAACGATAAGCTTTCAAGTAACACTGTCAAGACATTAGTTTCATTGATGCATGGTAACAATGAGATCGGGACCATGTTAGACTTACCAGCTGTAAGCAAGGTTTGTGAAGCGCATGGTGCCCTACTCCACACTGATGCTGTTCAGACAGTGGGTAAGTATCCTATTGATCTTCAAGAAACAAAAGTGAACTTCTTATCTGCGTCAGGTCATAAGATATATGGTCCTAAAGGCATAGGCATCATGTACATCAACAACGATAGCCCTATAAATGCATTCATACAAGGTGGAGGACAAGAACGTCAGATGCGAAGCGGCACAGAGAATGTCTATGGTATCGCAGGATTTGCAGAAGCGTTAGACTGGTTGGTTAGCCAACGAGATCATCATCACGATCATGTAGAAGGCTTAAGAAGACATTTCAAAGAATCAGTCAAAGCGAAAGGCATAGATATCCATTATAATGGGAATCAAGAATCTTTATACCTCAGTAATATCCTAAGTCTGTGCGTACCTAAAAATGAAAAATCTGACTTGATCATGTTCAACTTAGATATACATGGCATCTGTGCCTCAGCAGGTAGCGCTTGTAGTTCTGGAGTAGAGCAGGATTCCCACGTCATTGCAGCTATCCAAGGATCAACAGAAAGAAAGACGATTCGACTTTCTATCTCACACAACAATACTAAAGAAGAGATAGACTACGTGATTGAAAAGATCGCTACACTGATCTAAACCATAATCGGTAGGCCTATGGCATCCACTATTCATGATGAGATGATGATGAGGCGCTGCTTTCATTTAGCATCACTGGGATCATATCATGTCAAAACCAACCCTCAAGTAGGCAGTGTAATCACTCGTAATGAAAGAATCATCGGAGAAGGATACCACAAGAAGTATGGCGGAGCCCATGCGGAGATTGAAGCACTAAGATCAGTTGCTCTTGAAGATAGACATCTGATCAAAGGAGCACATATCTATGTATCTCTTGAACCTTGCTTTCATGAAGGGAAAACGCCACCATGTGTTGATGCAATAATAGATTCAGGGATAAAGAGCGTAACGATAAGCGTCAAAGACCCTAATACAAAAACGGCTGGAAAGAGCATAGCTAAACTAAGAGAACATGGCATCGAGGTTAAAGACGGTATCCTTGCTGATCAAGGAAAGTCACAAATAGAGAAATTCTTTGTCAATCAGCAATTAGGCATCCCTTACGTCATACTCAAATGGGCTCAATCAAAGGAAAGAAATATAGGAAACGGCAAAGAGCCGATCTGGCTGTCTAATGAACAATCTAAACTGATGGTTCATAGATGGCGAGAAGAGATCGATGCCATCATGGTAGGAACTAATACGGTGCTCATAGACAATCCTCAGTTAAGTAATCGGAGACCACAAGGTAGATCTCCAATAAGAGTTGTCTTAGATCGTCATGGAAGAATTCAGAGCGAAGCATATCTACTCTCTGATGATCAGGAAACAATCATCATCACTACTAAAGAAAAGTATGAATATAAGGGACTCAACAAGCGTCTCATCCTACTTAAAGAAGACGACTGGAAGTTGAAAACTATGCTTGAATTACTCTATTCTAAAGGCATTAGCAATGTCTTGGTAGAGGGAGGAGCGAGCCTTCATAAGTCTCTCATAAGGGAAGGATTATGGCATGAAGCAAGGATCATAGAAACCCAGACTTCTTTACCTTCTGGCATCAAAGCTCCCTTTTTATCAGGTCGCATAAGTGATAGTTTCGCTCTAAACCATGATAAAGTGCTGAAAATCAATAATTTAAACATTCCAACTCAGCTCATATGAAGAAGGTTAAAGAAGTGCTAAGGAAGCCTTAAAGACGTACTTACTTTTTGGAGAAGTCAGTTACTTATGTGTATTTTCGTCAATGTAAAAAGGTAACACCATTGAAGCACTTAATCCTAAGCCTCCTTACTATAAGTTCACTTACTCTTTCGAGTCAGGATATCATCGAATGGTATACTTGGGAAGAAGGAATGACTAAGGCTGAAGAAAGCCCTAAAAAGTTTGTCATCGACTTGTACACAGACTGGTGTGGCTGGTGTAAGCGCATGGACAAGGCTACGTTTCAAAATCCTCAAATCGCGTCTTATATCAATGAGCATTATATAGCCATCAAGTTTAATGCTGAGCAAAAAGAAGATGTTGAGTACCTCGGCAACAAACATAGTTTTGTTAATCGAGGACGGGGGTACCATTCTTTAGCTGCTCAATTGACTAATGGGAAGTTGAGTTACCCGACCGTTGTTTTCTTAGATGAAGACAAAAATGTAATCCAAGCCATCCCTGGCTTTTTGGATGCGGCGACATTCGACCCTATCATGAGATACTTTGCAGAGAATCTTTATGAAGC
>CALHUZ010000026.1 GCA_938039305.1 uncultured Saprospiraceae bacterium | reverse complement strand
TAGAAACTTGAATGGGCAGGTAGATGATACAAGTAAAGGTCAGTACCCATTTGCGACTGTGCTCAGTTGTATAGACTCAAGGGTTTCTTCAGAGTTGATCTTTGATCAAGGTATTGGTGACATTTTCAGTATTCGTATCGCGGGAAATTTTGTAAATACAGATATTCTCGGAAGTATGGAATTCGCATGCAAGTTAGCTGGGACCCCACTTATCGTAGTACTTGGCCATACTAGTTGCGGAGCCGTTAAAGGAGCCTGTGACAAAGCAGAACTTGGTAACTTAACTAGTATGTTAGCGAAGATCACGCCTGCTGTAGATAGTGTGACTACACCAACAGACGAGAGTCAAAGAAACTCTTCAAATTTAGGTTTTGTGAATTCTGTTGCTGAACAAAATGTTCATCTCAATATTCAAAGAATCATAGACGAGAGTAGTGTTATAGCAGATATGGTTGCTAATCAAGAAGTGAACATTGTCGGAGCTATGTATCACGTAGAAAGTGGCAAAGTTACTTTCTTATCGTAACCGAAATATTTCGATAAAAAAGGCGTCACTAGATATCTCTACTGACGCCTTTTTTTGTCATAATTTTCTATGTGAAATGCTATCCTATCAAAATCGGTTTCATCTTAACCACCAGTTTCCAACCTGAAGCTTCTAATGCAAGCTCAAGAATTTCAAAAAGCTCCGCTCGCTGTTCTTCTGCCTGATCAAAAAGGTCGCTCTCCTCTGCCTTCTCAGCGATAAACTCTTTCGCCTCAAAACCCATCTCTGTGATATCTTTATTACTGATAACATTGAACAGGCCGCTTTCCATATTATAATATTCTAAGTCGTGTTCTATCGATAAGATCTCTGGAGGAGGCATATCATTGATGATGATAGTCTTAGTATCTTCATCCACATCTACAATAGCTTTCTCAAAGTCATAACCTACTAATACTTTCGCTTTAACCCTGACCAATGCTTTTTTACGAAACGGCCAAATGTCTGCGAAGTAATGATGTTTATAATCATAGATCTCAGAAAAGCCCCCCTCTACAGTGACCAACTTCATCACTTTCTCCACACGTTCTAAAAGAACCGTAGCTGTGACTTCTTTTTTCTCCTTCCTATCAGAGAAAAATTGGTAAATGCTTACCGCCCCAAGTATGGCGAATAAGCAGAGCAGACCTAATAACACGTTTTTCACTATCTTCATATCTATTACTTAACCAACCTTATAACGGCATCTTCTTAAAGATAATTTCAAAGCAGGCTTATTTGTCATAAGCTATATCTAAGAATCTCATATGACTCATAAACCAGGATTTTTATTAGCAGTTATTTTCATCTTTCAGTTCAATGGAATCAGTGCACAGTTTTTGGAACATCACAATGGCCACTCTCACAATGACTATGAACAGCGCACTCCCCTATTTGACGCATTGAAACATGGATACACGAGTATAGAGGTAGATATACAATATCATGAAGACAAACTTGCGGTTGCTCATGACCCTGAAGATCTCAACTCAAAACCGTCATTAAGAGACCTCTACCTTTCACCATTAGATAGCATCATACAGGTGCACGAAGGGACTATTTTCAAGGACGATAGTACCACATTGATACTAATGATAGATCTTAAAGAAGAGAAGCAAAGAACACTAAAAAAGTTAGCTACACTTCTCGATGATTATAAAATGCATCTGTACAAAAGACATAACGGACTCCAAACTTGGGGCCCTTTAAAGGTGCTACTCAGTGGAGACCCTCCTCTATCTACTCTTCAAGAACTCAATAGATCTTACTTCTTTATTGATGGTCGAGTGGACATCATTTACCCTTCAGCATTAGTAAATATGGTTGATAGAATAAGTGCAAGCTATGCATTGGTTTGGAATGCCGCAGACAGAGATCAAAGCATCCGTGATCTCGCAAAGTGGTCTCGTGATTATAATCGAAAACTAAGATTCTGGGCCACTCCTGACAAGCCTGAGTTATGGCAAAAACTCAACGACCTAAAAGTTGACTGGATATCTGTTGATGATCTAAAAGGATATAGAGACTTCTATTATTCTGAAGTAATAAAAAAACAGTAGTATTCTACTTTCGTACAAATTCTAACTTTGCCAATCCTCTCTTAGCCTTAAATACCCGATCCAATACTTTTGTAACGGGTAATACTACCTTTTGGAAAATAGAAGAAAGTCTGCTTACAGGTTCTCCTTCATTACGATCTTTACTATCAAATGTTTTTCTGATTGCCCCACATACATAGTAACTTATGTTGACATTCAAAAAACGAGAAGAAACCAATTCGTAATTATTATTTTCAAAAAACTGCGTGTACCATGCTATTGGTCTACCATAGTTCAACTCATCTCCTTTTATTTCCTTTTCTATTCTTTCATGCAGCACCACCTTACTGCCTGCTACTCTGCACATCTCTCCAATGACAGATCTTAGCATGACTTCATCAGTGATGTGTTGTAGTACTGTAGCACTAAAGACAATATCAAACTGGCCATAGCTTAATGGAAACTCAGCGCCGTCCGTTTTGAAAAATTTAATAGAATCTGGACAGTTACGTCTGGACAGCTCTATCATCTTCTCTGATATATCGACTCCAGTCAAAGATTTAGCGTTTTGGGAATTAAGGTGCAACAAATTACCTCCTGGACCGCTACCGACTTCAAGAACGTCCTTCCCTTTAACATCCAGATCATCCAACATCTCAATAAACTTGACCCTTTTGTAGACGTAGTAAGGCTCATCATCACCAGCAATGACACTTCCATCACTCCGATCATCGATTCGATGAGCTACTTTAGACCAGTATATCTCAGGGTTGTATGCATTCATGCGGCAAGAGTAGCTAAATAATACTGTAGGACGAAATAAAACCTAAGACGAGAACTTCTTCTTCTCAAACTGCTGCAAGTTATCCTCTGTGCCTTTGATCTTAGTGTCTTTTAAATTGAGTTCCAAGTCTAAGCCTTCGCTAAATGTAGTAAGATACCCCTGATCATATAGTTTCTTGATCGCCACAATGGCCTCATGGCTATTTGCCGTTATCTCAGTCGCTATCGCATCTACTTCTTCTGTCAACGTACCGCTTGCGAAAGATCTATTAACCAGGCCAATCCTTTCCGCTTCTGGGCCTTTTACTCTCATCGCTCTAAAGCTAAGCTCTTTGGCCTTAGCAAGACCTACCCTGCGTGCTAATCTCTGAGTCATACCCCAACGTGGCATAATCGCCCACTTGGCATGCGTGTCTCCGAACTGAGTATCATCATCGCAGAAAGTCATATCAAAAAACAACATAAGCTCCAAAGCACCTGTAAAGCAATAGCCATGCACTTGTGCGATGGTTACTTTCGGCATAGTGAAGATCAGTTCTCCAACTTCGTGTCCCAGGTCCATAAACCTTGCACCTGCTTGAAAGTCAGGTTCACTTGTTGTTTTTAGATCCACGCCAGCTGAGAACGCACGACCATTTCCCGAAAGGATAACCACTTTGATATCATCATCTTCCTTTGCTTGCAAAAGACAAGTGCGAAACTCATCTAACATCAACTCGTTGAATGCATTCAAGCTTCCTGGTCGATTATAAAAGATCCGAGCTATAGCTCCATCTTTTTGATAAAGCACCGTTTTTTCATCAGACATCTGCTACTGTATATTTAGTTAAAGCTTCTTGCTGCTTTTTAATCGCTTCTTCAAATTGTCTCCGCATCCTATTAACCAATACCTCTACTGGGACATTGTCTTCTATAGCAGCGACTCCCTGCCCTGCAGACCATATCGTCTTCCATGCCTTAGCCTCTGCCTCAGCTGCATCGAGTTCTTTACCAAAATCCACTTTGCCTTTAACCGACCACATCTCTTTAGTGATGCCCATAGCTTCTAAGCTCTTCCTTAGAAAGTTAGCATTCACTCCAGACACAGCAGCAGTATAGACTATGTCAGAAGTGCCTGAGTCCATGATCATTTGACGATAGGCCTCATCAGCTCTACTTTCAGAGACATTGATAAATCTCGTTCCCAGATATGCAAAGTCGGCTCCCATCTGAAGTGCAGATGCAACGTCCGCTCCGTCACTCAAGCAACCACTGAGCAAGATGATACCATCAAACATGGATCTGATCTCTTTGATAAAAGGAACCGGATGAAGAAGCCCTGCATGTCCTCCAGCACCTGCACAAACACAGATCAATCCATCCACTCCAGCTTCTATAGCTTTCTCGGCATGTCTCTTATTGATCACATCATGAAAGACTAAGCCTCCATACGCATGAACCTTATCCACCAATCCTGCTACAGCTCCAAGAGATGTGATGATGATTGGGACTTTATGCTTAATACATACTTCAAGATCTGCTTCCACACGTGGATTAGTGTGATGAACGATTAGATTAACACCATACGGAGCGGCTTTCTTTCCAGTCTCTTTTTCAAATGCCGCAAGATCCTCTTCTATCTCAGTCAGCCAACCATCAAAACCTTCTGTCTCTCTATGATTAAGCGCTGGGAAGGTACCCACTACCCCATTTTTACAGCAAGCCGTCACTAGCTTTGGCCCCGATATTAAGAACATAGGCGCTGCAATAACTGGCAGTTTCAATCTTCCTTCAAATACACTTTGACTTTTCATCTCTCAACTTAGTTATGCTACATAGTTACGGATATTATCAAGGGTTTTATGCCTCTTTGCATTTTAGAATTTGGCGTTTTATAGTCTCAACTGATTATGAGTCAATTTATGCTCCTTATCTCTATCACAAGCACTACCTGATTGGTGTACCGAATAAGACTTACTATGTATCTTGCATCAAGAGATGAAGAAAAGAGCTAAGCTTTCGATCATATTTACTTTAGTAATCGCTATTCCATTAATACTTATTGCTGCTACGCATTTAATGGAAGACTCAATGGTTGGAACATTAGATTCTGCGCAAACTTTTTTCGAAGCCAATAACGCAGATTTCAAGATGGAGTCTGTGGTGTATGAGGGAGATAACATCGACTATTTTGTTTCAGGCAATATGACCGCACCTAGCTCCTTAGTGCTATTTGTTCATGGCGCTCCAGGGTCTTGGGAAGCCTTCAAATCATATTTGGTAGATCCAGTCCTTCGTAAAGAATCCATGCTTATTTCTCTGAGCAGACCTGGCTATGGTTTCAACTCTAACGGAACACCTATAGTGAGTATCAGCAAGCAAGCTGATGTTGTCTTATCTATTCTACAAGAATATGCCATCGACAAAATCATTCTGGTGGGACATTCCTTTGGTGGTCCTATAGCAGCAAAATTAGCAGCAGATCATCCAGACCTCATTGATGGCTTACTGATGATCGCTCCTTTGATCGATCCCTACAATGAACCTATAAAATGGTATGCTCATCTATGCAACATAAAG
>CALHUZ010000025.1 GCA_938039305.1 uncultured Saprospiraceae bacterium | reverse complement strand
TTCATCTGGTTGATGTTTGGTGTGATGGCCATGATAGGAAGTATTATGCTCTATACAATAAATGACACAGCTGATATAAGGGATAGTATAGAAGGTGCAATGGCTCAAGAAAATATTATTATAGCTAATGCCACGCCTCTGGATTTGCCTATCAGTATAGATAAAGAAAGTGAAACTGTAGAGTCCATCGAACGCAATACAAGCGTGCAAGTGAATAGTTCAAGTCTTTCTATTGCAAACGAGATAAAACGATCTTCTGAAGAAATCAAGCCCAAAAGAAAAGAAATAGTAACGAGATCTTCATCTGAAAAACCAGATGGCGAAATTGAAAAGCCTGATCAGACGCGAAAGCTTGAAAATGCTTTCAACTCACAAAAGAAAAAGAAGAGTTCTTTTACAAATTATTCAGCCTTTGCTGAACCAACGTATGAGCAAGAGTTAAGAGATGATTCTTTAAAGGAAAAAGAGGATAGTGACATTTCAAATCCCAATTTGGCAGGGTCAAAGTATAAATCAAATGGTGCAATGAAATTTGTGGACCAACCTTATTTTTCAGGTGCTCATAACGTACTCATGGGCCAAAACAAATTGATAAAGCCTGAAATAGTGTTGAACACACCTATGGTTTACTCATCAATTCAGCCTTTAGATGCCGACCTATATGCTCACTTGTCTATGATCGCTCCTATTGAGCGGTCACCTTTCTTCTCTGCTGGAGAAAATGGTTCATGGAGCATCGGACTGATAGCCGGAGTATCTTTCAATAGTGCCGTTCTCTTCCCTACAAATGATGACATAAGAGACGTGTCATTCGCTACCAGAAGTGAGTCACTAAGTACATTGGCTTCTTGGAATGCTTCTTTGCTCATTGGGCGAAGAATATCCGATTATCTCTGGATTCAGTCTGGATTAGAGGTTAATAGCATATTGAACAAAAGCTCCAAGACGCTTATGTTTCAACAAGAATTATTAAAGGATGATGTGGTTGTGGAACAAGTCATAGGTCCCAATGGCACAACTGATATCATCGGTCAGGCGACGGTGATACAAGAAACCACATCATTAAGAACAAGGATTAGTAAAAACTATGAGTTGTCAGTACCTCTTATGCTCCAAGTAGAATTACCAAGCGGGGCGTTGAGACCATTCTTTGCACTTGGCGTAGACTACTCTTTTTTGTTAGGTCGATCAGGTTTGATTCATCTTAACTCAAGTGAAGAATATAACGTAGGTGGCAATCAAGAATCATTATTGGACACAAATCTGGGTTTGTCTGCACGTGTACAAGTTGGACTAAAGTCTAAGCTGACAGAGTCACTTCATTTGATGACTATAATAGGCTACAGAAAATCTTTTTATTCTCACTTCAGAAGAGAAAGTGGAATCTCCGAAAAATACAATTCTTTAAAATTTCAATTAGGTATTGAGCATCAATTTTAAAAACCAAAAATATAAGTCATGAATAAATTTTACAGAGCATTTCTTTTGATCGCATTAGTTGTTAATAACTCAAATGTCAAAGCATATGAATCGTCTAATTATGATAAGGACTTGCCGATCAATTGTGTTAGCGCATCAGTATTCCCACTTGTTGAATTATTAATCCTGAACCTTGATGAGGTTTTAATTAATAACCTTACAATGTTGCTTAATGATGAAGCTATTGTAAAGTTAGATGAAGGACGATATTCTTTTGATACAGAGGATCTGTTAGAAGGGGAAAATGTCATAAAGGCAGCTCCTCGTTCTGAAGCGCTCAATGGTATCTCAACTCTTGATATGGTGCATTTGATGCAAGGATTGATAGTTGAAGACTTGAATCCCCTTATGGCGATATCTGCGGATATTGATCGATCGGGAAGTGTGACAACTAAAGATTTGTTTGATATGCGCTCTATCATTATCGGTCTCAAACCTATAGGTGACTTAGGACAGTCGTTTTTAATTGAAAAGGATAGAGATTTGACTGGGTTGGATATGTATGCCTTCACCAATGATTTTGAGGAATACACCTTTGAAGGTAATTCATTAGACGGCGTAAGTTCTATAGAGTTAGAGTTGTTTCAATATGGTAACCTTTCAGATGCAGTCTCTGATTTTCACAAGTCAGATGCTCAAGAAATCGATCTAAGTATAAAAATGGAAGACCGCTCTTTAGTATTGGATGAAGTATTTGAAGTAGTCGTTAGACTTGGGCACAGTGACATGGGTACACTTGCTGGTGCAGGCTGGAAATTGTTGCATCCTAATTTAGAATTGCTAAGCGTAACAGCAGATGAGGACAATACAGATCTCATATATAATGATCAAAATACAGCATCAACAATATTTTCATTCTTACCAAATGAGAATAAAAAAGGATGCGATATCACTCTAACATTCAAGAGTAAAAAGAAAGGAATGTTAAGTGATTTAATGCAATTAGACGGTGAATATAAGAATGAACAAATCAACGGGAATTTAGAATTATTTAAAATGAGCATTGAGTTTGTTCCTGAAACTGAAGTTGTAGATGCCTTTAAGATTTATCCTAATCCAGTGATTAATAAGCTGATCATCAATAGAATTAATGAAGCTGATGATTTCAAAGTGTCTATATACAATGCACTCGGACAACTCATACTCTCCGAGAAGACAAGTGAGAGTACTATTGAAATAGATCGATCTCAGCTCGGAACTTCACAAGTTGTGATCGTTCATGTAGCATATGATGATCAATACTTAGTGAGACGAATTGTCACAAGTGACTGATATTAAAGACAGCTGAACTAAAGAATATAAAAGCGACAGATGAGCAGGATCATTGAGCTGCAGCAAAGTTAAGATCGGTGAACATGCTATTCTTTCCCAATTATGCTTGACGCTTTAGACTCTTCTCTCTATCGTGTTCTTCTATGGCAAGTTGAATTAATCTATCTATCAATTCCTCATTAGGTATGCCAGAGATCTTCCACAGAGTAGGATACATGCTTATGTTAGTGAACCCTGGAAGTGTGTTTATTTCATTGATCAACAGCTTGCCCTCATCAGTTAAAAACATATCTACTCTTGCAAGTCCAGTACATTCTAATTGTATGAAGGTTTCAATAGATAGATTTTTGACATTTTCTATTTCTTTATCTGTTAGATCTGCAGGTATCATAAGTGCGGCTCCTGCTTCATCTACATACTTTGCTTCGAAGGAGTAGAAGCCATCCTTTGGAATAACTTCTCCTGGGATCGAGGCTATTGGATCATCATTACCTAGGACTGCACATTCTATCTCGCGTCCAGTGATGCGCTCTTCTATGATTACTTTATTGTCATACTCAAAAGCGTGCATGATGGCCTTGTGCAGTTCTTCTTTCTTTCTCACGAATGAGATGCCTACTGATGAACCTAAATTCACTGGCTTTACGAATAGCTCAGTTCCTAACTCTGTGATGATGTTATCAACGTCAATATTAGGAATATCTCTTCGTCTGAGTGTAACCCACTTGGCACTGTCTATTCCTCCATCACGAAGCAGTCTTTTCATAACCTCCTTGTCCATACCAACTGCAGAACCTAAAATCCCAGGCCCGACGCAAGGTAGGTTTGATATTTTGGCTAAGCCTTGGATCGCGCCATCTTCTCCAAAGGTGCCGTGTAAGACTGGGAAAATGACATCTATAGAAGAGAGAGGACTTTCGCTTCTTTCATTTACAGAAGTGATATAATGATCATCGGTATTTTGTGAAAACAGTATCTCTTGGGTCAGTCCAGTTAAGGCTATCTGCTTCGGATCATTAGCATGAAGAAGCTTCATACTCTCTTCTTGAAAGAACCATTTACCTGATTTGTCAATGCCTATCAAGACTGGCTCATACTTATCCCTGTTCATGGACTTTATGATGTTCTGTGCGGATAAGAGTGATATCTCATGCTCTGTTGAGCGACCACCAAAAAGAACAGCAACCTTGATCTTCTTCATATTACAATTATTCTTAATACGAAGATAGGAATTTATGCTTGGATTGGCTCCTCGAGAGATTTCATTTGGTCTGAAGCCAAAACTAAAAACAACTTAAAGTTGGGTTGTCAAGCTATGGACATAAAGCCCTAACAATACCGTGTTTACCCTAAATCAAAGCTAATAGCCTGAAGCGTTATTACGTAAGTAAGAAATTACGTATTATTGAGACTGTTAATAGTGAACCAATTCAAAAAAGACTTAAAATGAGAATGAACTACCTTTTACTCGGTGTAGCAGTGGTCATGATGTCAGCTACTTCCTGCATCAGCAAAAAGACTTTAGAAGCTCTTCAAGCTGATTACGACCAGAGTAGTCGAGATCTTGCCAAGTGCGGTACTGACCTTAATGCTTCTTTAGCTTTAATTGAGAAATGTGAAGGAGAGAAAGAAATCCTACGTGGTAATGTAAGAGAACTTCAAACTACAGTATCCAGTAAAGATGGTCAAATCAATGACCTTAGGGCGCAGATCGCCGACCTGAGATCCCAAAGAGACAAGCAGTTAGATCAAGTTACTGGACTTACTGTTCTATCTCAATCAGCTAATGAAAATATTAATAAAACACTTAGCCAATTAGAATCACGCGACTCATATATCAGGCTATTACAAGCCGCAAAGACAAAGGCGGATTCTATCAACTTAGCGTTATCTGTAAATCTTAAGAGTCAACTTGCTCAAGGGATCTCTGATCAAGATATTGAGATTGAAGTTGATAAGACAGTAGTGTTTATCAATCTATCAGATAAAATGGTCTATCAGAGTGGTAGCTCCATATTAACTACAAGAGCGAAAGAAGTTCTTGCTAAGATTGCTTTGATAGTTCAAGGCAGAGAAGACTTGGAAGTCATGGTAGAGGGATACACTGATAATCGTCCTATCAAGAGAGATTGCTTTGATGATAACTGGGACCTTAGTGTAAAGCGTGCAACTTCAGTTGTTAGAGTACTTCAGAATGATTACGGAGTAGATCCTAATCGTTTAATTGCTGCAGGTCGTGGTGAATACAACGTCCTTGCGAGTAATGATACTGCTGAAGGTAGATCACTTAATAGAAGAACGAGAATTATCATACTTCCTAAGTTAGATCAGTTCTACGATCTACTTAACCCTGATATGGCTCCTAAAGGATAAATGCCACATCAGAGGTTCTAAAAAAGAGGTTTAGAATAGCAATAAAAAAAGCCAGGTCATACGATCTGGCTTTTTTATTTCTATATCTCACTTTCTTCCTTAAGGCTTCTTCGTCAGTCTCTTCACTTCCTTAAGTAGTATGCCTAAAGCTGGTACATACATATCTCCATGATGAAATCCTTCAAGCTCATACAACGTGCAGTCTGGATGTTCGATCAGCTGCATCATCCTCCACATGTAGGCGTTCTCTTCATACCTTCCTAAGAGTTCCATATCTCTATCTCCAGTTATAATTGTATAAGGCGGAGCGTCTGCTCGGATCAAAGCTATAGGAGCATATTTGTCAACTACAACTTCAGTTCCTTCGATGCCTCGTTCTTCACGTTGGGTGAAGTGAGTGATAGCATGCCCGCTAAAAGGGATGAGACCTGCGATATCATCTGCATCTACATTATGCTTTTGCAAATATCCTTTGTCAAGTCCTATCATGCTGGCAAGGTAACCCCCGGCGCTATGTCCTGAGATGAAGATCTTGTCCTTAGCGCCCCCATATTCTTCTATGTGCTTAAACGTCCATGCAACAGAGGCAGCTGCATCTTCGATGTAAGTTGGATTTTTCACCTTAGGGTGTAATCTATAATTGACGGCTATAACGGCTACTCCTTTTTCTTTAAGTTGCTCTGGTACAAATTTTTCACCTCCTCTTAATCCACCACCATGAAACCAAATAATAGTAGGAAAGCTATCAAGATCGATAGGGTAGTAGATGTCTAACTTACATCTCTCAGTTTGGTAGTCCGTTAAGGTATCATCGGCATTGTAATAACTGATATCTGCAAGTGTAGCATAATTAGAATCTTCTTGTGCGGTTAAGAAAATGTAATTAATGCAAATGATAATCGAAAGTAGAAGTAGCTTTTTCATTTTATAAGTATAATGGATTAAAAGTAAGTGTCAATATGGTCCCGCAGTGTTTATGGCTCTCATTATAATTTCTTGGCCATAGTCAGAGCATCATGGTCTTTGTTAACTTGAGAAAAATCATGTCTAAGATAGAGTCTTAAAGCAGGGTTGTTTTGATCTACACTTAAAGATATTTGATCCACACCCATTTCTCGATATGCTTTACTAATCTTGGTCAAGAGGCTGCCTCCTATAGCTTTTCCTCTATATTCTTCTATTATCGCCATGCTAATCTCAGGAGTATTTTCATCCACGTATCCATAACCTTTAAGAGGTGCAAGGAAAAGACGCCCCCAGATGGCTCCTATCAGTATATCTCCTTTAGTAGCCACGAACGCTATATCATGCTTTTGCTTTCCCCAATTGTCTATATACTTACTGATATCGGGGACTTGAAGAATAGCCTTTGGGAATGGTGGTGCGCCTTCTGGAACAAAAAGAGCTTCGTAAAGCATCTCCGACAAGAATGAATGTTCTGTACTCTTTATTGGTCTGATTCTAACCTTCATCTTTCTTGTTTTCCTACTGTCTCAATTTGATATAGGCCAGCGCGTCGGCCACTACAAATGAACTGCCTCCTACATAAACTAAGTCGTCAGGACCTGCTTGATCTATGGCTGCATCTATAGCCTCAGGAACATCTGTAAATGTCTTTCCCCGTAGATTTTTTTGTTCAGCGGTCTCCGCCAAATCTGATACCGGCATTCCTCTGAAGATAGCTGGTTTTGTAAAATAATAGACTTGATTGACATCAAATAAGTCAAGCACTTTGTCAACGTCTTTGTCGCTTACAAACCCTATGACAAAATGCAACTTTTTATAGTTGCTTTGTGAGATGTGGTCTAGCACAATCTTTAAGGCATCGTAATTATGTGCACTATCTGCTATAACAAGAGGACTGGATTGTAGTCTCTGCCAGCGACCATAGTAATTAGAATTTGCTTTGAATTTTTCAATTCCCATTTCGATGGTGTTTTTATCGATGACTTTGCTGAATTCTAAATTGTTATAAACTCTAAGCCCTTCAAGGGCAGTCATAATGTTTGCTATGGTAAAAGGCCCATTGTCAGGAAGAGCAATCTCATGCTTAGTTCCAGAAGTTG